>CADBRG010000091.1 GCA_902797015.1 uncultured Lachnospiraceae bacterium | reverse complement strand
TTTCCTTTGTGACGACAGACCTGGCAATTTCTCAGGAGCTTTTGCAAGAAGCGTTGTCCGCGGATGTTGCGGATACCTACAACATGATCTCGGTCGATGGAGATACCTCTACAAACGACACGGTGATCCTGCTGGCAAACGGAATGGCGGGAAATGCTGAAATTACGTCAAAGGATGCCGGATATGAAGCATTTTGTGAGGCGCTTCATTATATTAATGAAACCCTGGCAAAGAAAATGGCGGCAGACGGAGAAGGCGCAACGGCACTGTTTACCGCGAAAGTCATCCATGCATCTACAAAGGAGCAGGCAAAGGTGCTTGCAAAATCCGTGATCTGTTCAAATCTGACAAAGGCAGCGATCTTCGGACACGATGCAAACTGGGGACGGATCCTCTGCGCGATGGGTTACTCCGGTGCGGATTTCGATCCGGAGAAAGTGGACCTATTCTTTGAGAGCGAAGCAGGTTCAATCCAGCTGATCAAAGACGGCGTAGCCCTTCCCTATAGCGAAGAAGAAGCAACAAAGATCCTTTCGGAGCCGGATGTGACAACCATTGCGGATATCAAAGAAGGAAATGAAGAAGCCCAGGCCTGGGGATGTGATCTGACCTATGATTATGTCAAGATCAACGCAGACTATCGTTCGTAAAAAGGAGCAGTACTATGAATCAGAATATCAGTGTAATGGACAAGGCAGAGGTGCTCATTGAAGCACTTCCGTATATACAGCGGTTTAACCGTAAGATCATCGTTGTAAAATACGGCGGCAGTGCGATGGTAGATGAGGAGTTAAAGCATAGCGTCATTCAGGATGTGACTCTGTTAAAGCTCGTCGGGTTTAAACCAATCATCGTGCACGGCGGCGGTAAAGAAATCAGCCACTGGGTTGCAAAATCCGGGAAAGAAGCGGAATTTGTCAATGGATTGCGAAAAACTGATCTGGAAACGATGGAGATTGCGGAAATGGTGCTTGGCCGGATCGGCAAGTCTCTGGTGACGATGGTTCAGGAGCTTGGCGTAGCTGCGATCGGCATCAGTGGAAAGGACGGCGGTCTGCTCAAAGTGGAAAAGAAGCTTTCTGACGGACAGGATATCGGATATGTCGGTGAGATCAAAGAAGTCAATCCAAAGATCCTGTTTGATCTGCTGGAAAAAGATTTTCTTCCGATCGTTTGTCCGATCGGACTCGATGATGAATTCAACACCTACAATATCAATGCGGATGACGCAGCCTGTGCGATCGCACGCGCGGTACAGGCAGAAAAGCTGGCGTTCCTGACGGATATCGAGGGCGTTTACAGAGATTATGATGACAAAGATTCGCTGATTTCTGAACTGACTGTATCAGAGGCGAGAGAACTGCTGAAAGATGGCGGCATCCAGGGCGGCATGCTTCCAAAGCTGAATAACTGTATTGACGCGATTGAAAATGGTGTTTCCCGTGTGCATATCCTGGATGGCAGGATCGCGCACTGCCTGCTTCTGGAAATCTTCACGAACAAGGGAATCGGAACTGCTATCTTACATGAAAAAGAAACGAGGTACTACAATGAGTGATGCAAAAAACCTGATGACAAATGCAGATGCAAACCTGCTTCATACCTACAACCGGTTTCCGGTCGTGTTGGATCATGGAGAGGGTGTGCACCTTTACGATAAAGACGGAAAACAGTATCTGGATTTTGCTGCAGGTATCGCGGTGTGTGCGCTTGGCTACAGCAATGCGCATTGGAAAAACGCGTTAAAGGAGCAGGTTGACAAGCTGACCCATTGTTCCAACCTGTTTTACAACGAACCAATTATCAAGGCTTCTGAAAAAGTCCTGAAGGCGTCCGGTATGGACCGTGTTTTCTTTACAAACAGCGGTACGGAGGCGATTGAGGGTGCGATCAAATCCGCAAAAAAATATGCATACACAAGAGACGGTCATGCAGGACATGAGATCATCGCGATGGAGCATTCCTTCCACGGCAGAAGTATCGGGGCATTATCTGTAACAGGAACCAAACATTACCAGGAGCCGTTTGAACCGCTTCTTCCTGGCGTGAAGTTCGCGAAGTTTAATGATCTGGAGAGCGTAAAAGCGCAGATCACAGACAAGACCTGTGCGATCATCACAGAGACCCTGCAGGGAGAAGGCGGCATTTATCCTGCTGATCCGGAATTCCTGACAGGCCTTCGGAAATTATGCGATGAAAAAGATATTCTGCTGATCCTCGATGAAGTTCAGTGTGGCATGGGCCGGACCGGTGAGATGTTTGCATACCAGAGCTACGGCATCTGCCCGGATATCTTAACGAGCGCAAAGGCACTTGGAAACGGTGTTCCGGTCGGCGCATTTTTGATGACGGAACGCGTCGCAGAGAAATCCCTCGCACCGGGAGACCATGGAACAACCTATGGCGGAAATCCGCTCGTCGGTGCAGCCATCAATGCGGTATTTGATGTTTTTGAAAGTGAAAACATCCTGGAAAACGTACGTGAAATGGGTGCTTATCTGGAAGAAAAGTTAGACGAAATGGTGCAGGAATTCTCCATTGCGACAACCCATCGCGGCAAAGGTCTGATCCAGGGACTGGTGCTGACCGTACCGGTCGGCAAGGTTGCGGCACGTGCAATTGAGAAGGGTCTGCTTGTGATCACGGCAGGCAAAGACGTGCTTCGTATGGTACCGCCGCTTGTCATCACAAAAGAGGACATCGATGAGATGGCAGATATCTTAAAAGGTGTTCTGAAGGAATTCGAGGAGGAAGAAAAAACAGCCTGATTTGTCCTTGAAACTGCTTGATGATTTATGTGGTTTCGGATACAATGGAGATTGCATGAAGGGCCTTTTTGGATCTTAGGATACAGGGAGGCTACGATGAAAAAAATATTTAGCCTGTTTTTGGCGATTCTTATTTTACTTTTTACCGGATGTGGAGAGGATGGTATCCTTTTAGCACAGGATACGGAATCGAGACAGGTTCAAAAAGAAGTGGCGTCCGAGGAAAATGAGGAGGCCGCTTTATCCAATGAACCGATGTATGTGTATATCTGCGGTGAAGTGATGGAGCCGGGGGTTTATCCGCTGCCTGAGCACAGCAGGATCTATGAGCTTGTCGAGATGGCAGGAGGCCTTACGGAAGATGCGGCACCGGAGAGTGTGAATATGGCACAGGAGCTTACCGATGGCCAGATGATCAATATCCCCGCCGCAGGAGACGGACAGGAACTGTCGCAATCCGCTGTAGAAGACGGAACAGATGGTGATAAAGTAAACATCAATACGGCATCAAAGGATCTTTTGATGACACTAAACGGGATCGGAGAGACAAAGGCGGACAGTATTTTGTCTTACAGAGAGCAAAACGGTCCGTTTGATTCGACGGAAGATCTGATGCAGGTAGATGGGATCGGCCAGGGCACATATAGCAAGATCAAAGATATGATAACGATATGATAAGAGGTATGTTATGGCTGTAAAAGTACTGGTTGTAGATGATGAAGAGCTGATCGTAAAGGGAATTCACTTCAGTCTCGTACAGGACGGGATGGAAGTTGATTGTGCATATGATGGTGAAGAGGGACTGCAGAAGGTAAAGGAGAATCATTACGATGTGGTTCTGCTTGATATCATGCTGCCCAAAATGGATGGGTTTGAGGTTTGCCGTCAGAT
>CADBRG010000090.1 GCA_902797015.1 uncultured Lachnospiraceae bacterium | reverse complement strand
TGCCGTTCTTGCATCCATACGATAAAACGGCTCGAACACTCTGTCAATATCGAGCGAGGTACTGTCTGCAAGGGTATTGCTCACTCGTAGCATTACCTGCTCCCCGACCTGTGTCAAAACAACGCTGAAACTATCAGAGGTGTACTTCTGCGCGTTGGACATGAGATTGTTCAGAATTCTTGTCAGGCAGTGCAAATCTGCCTGAATCAGAATTCCATCCGCAATGTCAAACTCTGTGCGGATATTTCTATCCGTGATCCACGAATGCTGTTCCAGCAGCGTTTCGGTCAGTAGATTACTGAGATTAACTTCTTCGATGTGCAGTTTCTCATTGTTGTTCTCAATTTTTGTCAGCTCAAAAAATTCATCAGACAACTCTTTCAGATAACGGTTTTTCTGCATGGCGATATCAAGATACTCTGCGTTTTTATCTGACAGCTCGGCGCTTTTCTCAATCATTTGCAGATAGCCTAAAGATGCCGTCAGCGGTGTGCGGAAGTCATGGGATATCCCCGAAATGACAGTTCCAAGCTGTTTTTTACTCTGCTCATATTCCACGCCAAGCTGCCGCTGCATATCGGTATGCTCATTGACCTTGACTGCAAGATCGACCAGATCCTTATCAAAATCCGTTACTTTTATGGGCTGTCTGTAATCGGTACTTTTCAGCTTTTCAAGTTCCTGCGAAAAGTGACGGATATTCTGTTTCAGCGAGATATATTTCCGCAATATGACACACAAAATGACGAAGAGGCACACGCAGATAACAACAAGAACTGTTTCCATAGCGTGTACCTCCTTTCTTTATGTAAGCTTATGTGGTTCCAGGTCAAACTTCTTTTTCAAAGTGTAATAACCGATGAGATAATAGATCACACAGGCTACGATCGCCGTAGCAACGACCTTGATGACAAATCCCTCCGTGATCTCTATACCAAGCGAGACGCATTGTCCACAGCATAATAATGCAATCGGCGACTGTGCGACAACATGGATGTCAGACTGATTGAAAATCATCAGCAGCATAAAGCTGGCGATCGGTGCAAACGCACTCCCTTTCGTGAGGGGACTTAAAAAGACAACACTAAGCACAGAACGAATTCCTATCATCCAGAATAAAAGCAGTCTGCGCACCATATCGGGGCTATTATCAAAGCACAGGCACATGACGGTAAAGCCGCCTAAATAAACGATGGTGATCGGCAGACATATTGCGGTTCTTCCGAGGATGATCTGATGCGGCGTGCACCCTGCCATGATCTCGTACATCTGGATACGCTCCACATAGCAGTACATGAGAATTCCCGCAGCTACACTTGTGAAAAGCAGCATAGCGATCAATGCAACACTTGGAAGCGCTTCCGTTGCTTCCTCTGTTGTAGAAAAAACGAAAAACTCTGAAAGTAGGATAAATACAAGCATCAACAGCATGATCGTTATCCGCCTTTTGCAGAGGAACCATTGCGATCTGATAATATTATTCATGTCTGCCACCTGCCTTTTCAAGATAATAATCCTCCAGATTCTGCCCTTCTTCGTTCAGTCTGGTAATAATCAGACCGGAATCTGTCAGCGTTTTGGAGATATGCCGAATGTTGTCTAACTGCTCAAAAATCTGTATCTCCTCACCGTGAATGACCTTGTAATCATGAATAGACAGTCTATCTTCAAGCACCGCCGCCGTCTTGTTGATGTCGTCCGTGCGCAGTGCGATATGATTCCGACATTTTACCAGCAGTTCCTCACGACTGAGGTTTTCAATCAGGTTTCCTTGATTGATGATGGAAAAATCCGTGCATAATTCAGATAATTCCGATAGCAGATGACTGGAAATCAGGACAGTCACGCCCCATTCCTCCTGCATACGTTTGATAAGCTGTCGAACCTCCACGATACCCTCCGGGTCAAGTCCGTTCACAGGCTCATCCAGCACCATGATCTCCGGCTTCGGCAGAAGTGCCATTCCGATGCCGAGCCGTTGTTTCATGCCGAGTGAAAATTTGCTTGCACACTTTTTTCCAGTATTCACAAGCCCGACAAGCTCCAGTATCTCGTCAATGCGTTTTTCATCGGGATAGCCCCGCAGATACCGGATATATTCGAGATTCTCCCGCGCTGTCATGGAGCCGGAAATGATCGGCTGTTCGATCATAAAGCTCATTCTCGCACGGGAATCATCCAGGTTTTCGGGACTGCCGAACAATTCCAGTTCACCCTTTGAAGGAAAGAAAAAGCCCGCCAGAATCTTCATGATCGTGGTTTTGCCTGCACCGTTCGGTCCGATCAGTCCGCAGATATGCCCGCGCTCCACAGTCAGGCTGAAATCGTGCAGGACTTCCTGCTTTTTATAGGACTTGCAAAGTCCTCTCATGGTTATCACGCTGTTTCCCATAGCGCCGCCCCCTTTGTTTTGTTATCACCATTCTAACAGACAAAGGTTTAGAAAAGGTTAAGTGAATGGTTAAGAAAAGGTTAAGTTACAAGGCGGTAGCCCATCCCCCAGACCGTTTCGATATATTCATTGTCAGGATCGAGCTTTTTCAGCTTGGAACGGATATTGCTCATGTGCACTTTGACCGTGTTGTCATCGCTGAGGTAATTCTCGCCCCACAC
>CADBRG010000089.1 GCA_902797015.1 uncultured Lachnospiraceae bacterium | reverse complement strand
TTCTGACCTACTTTAACTTAGTATTCGTCATTTTGGCGATTTTATTAATTATCGGAAGATCCTATCGGGATCTTTCGTTCCTTTTAATCATTGTCGCCAACTCTGCAATCGGAATCCTGCAGGAGCTTCGGGCGAAAAGCGTTCTGGATAAGATGAACCTGATGACAGAGCCGGTCCTGACTGTGATCCGGGACGGGAATGAGATGCAGATCCGTTCGCGGGAAATGGTTCAGGGAGATCATGTGATCCTTTCTTCAGGCATGCAGATCCCGGCGGATTTCAAGGTGCTTGCCGGCAGCATGTCAGTGAACGAGTCGATTCTGACCGGTGAATCGGATGAAGTCAGAAAAGAGAGGGGAGATCAACTTCTTGGCGGAAGCTTTGTGGTCAATGGAGAGTGTCTTGCGGTTGCGGAAGCAGTCGGGGAAGCAACTTATGCCGCCGGCCTGACTAAAGAAGCGACCAGCATGGATGGAAAAGAACATTCCGAGATCCTGCAGTCACTGGATAAGATGCTGAAGTTTTTCGGTATCCTGATCATTCCGCTTGGTATCATTCTGTTTGTGGAACAGTTCGGATTCGCCGATCTGGGATTCTCACCAAGCATTTCCGCTACGGTAGCAGCGTTGATCGGCATGATCCCCGAAGGCATTTATCTGACAGCAAGTGTTGCTTTGGTGGTCAGTGCGATGAAGCTTGCGTCGAAACAGGTACTTGTGCATGACTTAAAATGCATTGAGACACTGGCGCGCGTTGACGTTTTATGTGTAGATAAGACGGGAACGATCACGGAAAAGGACATGAAGGTGTCCGGTTATAAATCGCTTCATAAGGCGCTGTCTTCGGATGGTGTATTTGCGTTACTTTCAGATTTTGCAGCATCTGTTCGGGATGTCAACGATACGATGGCGGCGATCAAAGAGTTTTTTACAAAGCCGACCGGAAAGCGATCAGAAGCATCCTGTCCGTTCTCGTCAAAGTATAAATATTCGGCAGAACAGATCAACGGTTATAACTATGTGCTGGGGGCACCGGAGTTTGTGCTGGCAAGCCGTCTGAATCTGTATGAGGAAGATATCTTAAAGTATAGTGAGCAGGGATACCGCGTGCTTGCACTGGCACAGTATCCGTATTTGCCGCAGGGCGAGGATCTGACATTCGGCCCGCAGGAAAAGATATTGCCGCTGGGGCTGGTTGCATTGGAAAACCCTGTGCGCAAGGGCGCGGCAGAAACCTTTTCCTACTTTAATCAGCAAGGTGTAGAAGTCAAAGTAATCTCGGGAGACAATCCGTTGACGGTATCCCGTGTTGCGGCACGCGCAGGCGTGCGAAACGCAAGTCAATATGTGGATGCATCCACACTGCAGTCGCCGCAGGATATCATGAAGGCTTCCGGAAAATATACAGTATTTGGCCGTGTTTCACCGGAACAGAAAAAGCAGCTCGTTATGGCGCTGCAGAGAAGAGGAAATCGTGTTGCGATGACCGGAGACGGTGTCAATGATATCATTGCGATGAAGCAGTCTGACTGCAGCATTGCAATGGCGTCGGGGTCTGATGCCGCAGCACAGGCGGCCCAGCTCGTTCTGCTGGATTCGGATTTTTCCCGTATGCCGGCGATCGTGGACGAAGGAAGACGTGTTGTCAATAACCTGACACAGGCGGCCAGCCTTTATCTGGTGAAAAACATCTTTTCGCTGCTGCTTGCAGTATTCTCCGTCATCCTGATGTTTAACTATCCGTTGAATCCTGCACAGATTACATTGATCAGCCTGTTTACGATCGGTATTCCGTCGTTCATCCTTGCACTGGAACCCAATACCGATCCGATCGAAGGAAGCTTTATGAAAAATGTCATCATGAAGGCTCTGCCGGCAGGTATCACGGATTTTCTGGTTGTCAGTGCACTGGTCATTTTTGCAAGACAGTTTTCGCTCGACGCGGACAGTCTTTCGACGGCATGCAGTGTCATTCTGGCAGTGGTTGGTTTTATGATCCTGTATCTGATCATACGGCCGATGAAAAAACAGCATGTCATTATGTTTTTTGCACTGTTTGCGGGATGGATCATCTGTATGGCATTTTTCCCGTCGGTTTTCGGTATTACAGCGGTTTCAAGGAGCTGTCTGATGCTGCTGATCGTATTTACGATCACGACGGATCCTATTTTGCGGTATATCACCCGCCTGTTCCGTTGGGGACGAAAGATGTTTGGAAAATGGAAGGAAAAGAACGAATAGGAGAACGGATATGGATCGATTGAAAATCCTGGTGGTAGATGATGAGGCGAGAATGCGCAAGCTGGTGCGTGATTTTCTGGTCCGGAACCAGTTTGAGGTGATCGAGGCCGGTGACGGAGAGGAAGCACTGGATATTTTTTATGAGCAGAAGGACATTGCACTGATCATTCTGGATGTGATGATGCCAAAGATCAACGGCTTTGATGTCTGCCGGGAGATCCGTGAAACGTCAGATGTGCCGATCATCATGCTGACGGCAAAGGGGGACGAAAGCGACGAACTGACGGGATTTGACATCGGGGCAGATGAGTATATTTCTAAACCGTTCAGCCCAAAGATCCTGGTTGCGCGTGTGGAAGCAATCTTACGGCGTACAATGGACCAGTCAGATGATAAGGTGCTTGAGAAGGGCGGTATCCGTGTGGATCAGACCGCTCACGCCGTTACGATCGACGGGGAACCTGTGGAATTAAGTTACAAAGAGTTCGAGCTGTTGACGTATTTTATGGAAAATGCGGGCATTGCCCTTTCCAGAGAAAAGATCTTAAACCAGGTCTGGGATTATGACTATTACGGCGATGCGAGAACGATCGATACCCATGTCAAAAAGCTGCGCAATAAGCTTGGCGACAAGGGGGCCTATATCAAAACCATCTGGGGTATGG
>CADBRG010000088.1 GCA_902797015.1 uncultured Lachnospiraceae bacterium | reverse complement strand
CTGTACGGATGCTGTCATTTATGATTCGGACTTAGAGCAGGTACTCTCAACAGGAAAAACACTGACGACAAAACGGCGTTTGGAAGACGGTATCGCGAATGCGATCAAAATGCTCGATCCCGATGCCCTTTCGAAAGTACGCTTTGTTTCCCTTTCAACGACACTTGCGACCAACGCCTGCGTGGAAAACAGAGGCGGACGCGTGAAGCTCCTTTTCATCGGTGCGGACAGGAAAGTTTTGCACCAGGTATACAAGGAATACGGCTTCGACAGTCTTGATGACGTTCTGGTGATCGACGGTATGCCGGAGGGCGGATTCTCAGATGCAACACCACCCGACTGGAACGACCTTTTAGAGATCATGGATGCTTTTGCGGACGCTGAGGCAATCGGCATCGTTCAGATCTATCCACAAAAAAACGGCGGTGCTTTCGAACAACAGGCACGGGATCTGATCGCAGAGCATTATGATGTCCCGATCATCTGCGGCAGTGAGCTGTTTTCCGACCGGAATATCATCCGCCGCGGTGCGGGGACCTATTTAAATGTTCGCCTGATCCCCGTGATCCGCTCCTTTTTGACCGCTGTCAAAAATGTCCTGGCAGAAAACAACCTGAATGTCCCCATCTATGTCGTCCGCAGCGACGGCAGTCTGATGAAAGAAGCATTTGCGCTTGCGCATCCCGTAGAGACCCTTTTGTGCGGGCCCGCGGCAAGTGCGTTAGGTGGCGTTCATATGTCCGAAAGCGATGATGCTCTGATCATCGACATCGGCGGAACCACAACAGACGTTGCGATCATCAGGGACGGCATCGCCATGACGGTCGACGGCGGCATCCGGATCAATGGCTGGAAAACCTTTGTAAAGGGCATGTTCATCGACACCTTCGGCCTTGGCGGCGACAGTGCTGTCCGTTATGAATCACAGCACATTTCCCTCTCGGCAAATCGTCAGGTCCCGATCGCGATGATCTGCGCAGAATATCCGGAAGTAGCCGAAAAACTCCACAGACGTGCCAACCAGCTCACCTGGTTTGACCGCTATCCGTATGAAGGATATGTCCTGCTGCACGACCCGGAGGACGGTTCCCAATCCGCAACCTATCTGAACGACTGGCAGCGCACCCTGATCGATGCGCTGCGCAAAGGGCCACTTATGATGGATGAGATCGCCGAGATTGACGGAAGATACCAGCTCGATCATAAACTGGCAACCTTAGAACAAAATGAGACCATCATCCGGTTTGGCTTAACACCGACCGATATGATGCATCTGCGCGGCGATTACGATGCTTATGATACAGAAAGTGCCCGCGTTGCTGCCGGCATGCTTTCTAAGATCATACAGATTCCGGAAGAAGCGCTGGCCGAACGGATCTACGATGCATTTGTCAAAAAACTGGTCTGCAACATTGAACGCATCCTGATCGAGCGCCGCGTTCCGGAATGGAACGAAGAAATGCCTGAAGCGATCTCTGCCTTCCTGGAAAAGATGTATGAAAAGGATCCAACCGGTATGTCCAGGATGCATTTTACCAGCAGCCTTCCGATCATCGGTGTCGGCGGCCCCTCACACATCTTCATGGATCGGGCTGCAAGTATTCTCGGCACACACGCCGAGCTGCCCGAGCATGCGCGCGTCGCCAATGCACTCGGTACGCTCGCCGGCAAGATCGTCGTCAGAGAAATCGGCGAGATCACCTACAACCCATTCGGCGATCCGCCAGGATTCCGCGTCTTTTTAGGCGAAGAGATCCGCGATCTGGAAACCTTCGAAGAAGCAGCAACGCTTCTGACCGACTACCTGTACGAACAGACCGAATGGAAAGCCCGCGAACGCGGTGCCCGTGGTAAGATCACGATCACACACAAGCTTGACAAAAAGGAAAATCTGATCATGTCTAGTCTGATGCTGCACGGCGGCAGCGTCACCGTGACGGCACAGGGGAATATCATCTGAGCGCATAAACTCCTGCGGAACACTTGGCGATTGGCTGCTCGCAGACAAATTACATCACAAGAATGACGACTAATTACGAGCTGTCTTCAGATCATCTGCAAACAGCTCGTAATTTTTATGCATTATTACGGTCCAAAAGAATGATCCATGAATATAACTCGTACTTTTTCCTGCTGATTACGAGCCATATTAATAACATTCGAATATAGACCGTATATTCTCTAGTCTATTACGAGCCAAATGCGGATAAGGCAAAATCAGCTCGTAATCCCATCGGAAAATTACGGGCTAAAATAGATATCTATGAATCCAACTCGTAATACCTGCGCGGACAAGAAAAATATAAGTTTTTCATGTGTCGGGCCATCTTTTGGAACAAAACTTGGTATATCAGCGACAGTATGTTCTAAAATCAATGTGCTCAAGCCATATTCGTGATGATTTTGGAACATCTTTGGGTGTTTTGACCCTGCTATGTTCCAATTAGTTTTTGTCAGCCGGGAATCCGTACCCACAGATTTCAAACAAATACCTGTCAGCCAGATTTTTATGCTACCAGGTCCTGGATAAAGATCTCCAATCCGATCGCGATCAGGATCAGACCGCCGATGATCGTAGCATAGGAGGTAAATCTCTCGCCGATCTTCTGCCCGATCTTTACCCCTACGATACAGATCGCAAATGTGACAATGGCAATGATTACGGATGCAGCAAATGCCATCAACGCTCCATATGATGAAATGGTAAAACCGACAGACAATGCGTCTATCGAAGTGGCGATGCCCTGCGCAAGCAGCACGCCTGCTGCCAGGCGCATACCCGTGTTCTTCGTCCCTCTTGTGTCTGAATCGAATGTGCCATGATAACTAACGCTACACGCAATATTAGCTTCCTCACGCTCAACCCCTCCGGAAGAACCATCCACTTGCATTGTCTCACGCTTCTCCTGTACACCCTCTCGGATCATATTGATTCCGAGAGCAGCAAGCAGGATCAGCGCGATCCATGGAACAGCCTTTTCAAATGTGGCAAACTGCTGCGCGATCGTATGCACACAGATCCAGCCGACCATCGGCATGAGAAACTGAAAAAAGGCAAACACGCCTGCTACCGTCATCATATGTGAAGACTTCATATTGGGAGCAGACAACCCGTGCGCGACAGACACCGAAAAGGCATCCATCGCCAATGCCACCCCCAGCAGTATGCTGTTTCCTATAAACAATCCAATCATTGTTTCCATCTCTTAATAAACATACATTTGAAATCTCCCCTGTGGCAATACACAGGGGAGATTTATATCGCTTACACTTTCATCGTCCCGGATCAAAACATTACCGGAACACATAATTTCTTTCTACAGCAGAGACTTACGAAGCTCTTCTCCACTCTTTGCAGACAGATATGCCGGTGCAACATCAAATACAGTCTTGCAGCCTGTCTGGCCTTCCTGCGCCATACGATATGCTGCTCTTGCGTAAGCAACCAGAACGCTTGTTGTGAATTCCGGATTGGAATCCAGCTTTAAGCTGTACTCGATGATGTGATTGTTCTCAAGATCCCAGCCGGTCTTTCCGGAACGAAGCACGAATCCGCCGTGCGGCATTGCGCTGTGCTCTGCAAGCAGTTCTTCTTCGCTGATGAAATGTACGGTGGTATCATATTCATCAAAATAGTTCGGCATGGTCTTGATCGCTTCTTCGATCGCTGCCTTGTCAGCACCTTCCTCAGCAACAACAAAACACTCTCTGGTATGCTTCTGACGTGTGGTCAGTTCCGGATTCTGTCCGGAACGTGCAGCATCAAGCGCCTCCGGTACCGGGATCGTATACTGCTTACCGTTCTTTACACCCGGGATCCGACGGATCGCATCGGAATGACCCTGGCTGACACCTTTGCCCCAGAATGTATAATCTTTTCCGTTCGGAAGGATTGCATTTGCATACATACGGTTCAGGGAGAACAGGCCCGGATCCCAGCCGACTGAAATGATTCCCACATGACCGGCTGCCTTTGCTGCAGCGTCAACAGCTGCAAAATGCTCCGGGATTTTAGCATGTGTATCAAAGCTGTCGATGACGTTAAATAACTCTGCAAACTTCGGTGTCTGTACCGGAAGATCTGTTGCGCTTCCGCCACAGATGATCAGAACATCAATCTTATCTTTCCAGTCTGCTGCCTCTTCTGCACGGCAAACCGGTACACCCTCTGTCAGGATTTTTACCGTCTCCGGGTCTCTTCTGGTAAACACTGCGGCAAGCTCAAGGTCCTCATTCTGACGGATCGCGCACTCTACACCGCGGCCAAGATTTCCATAACCTGCAATTCCGATTTTGATACTCATAAAATAACTACTCCTTTTAAAACACTTGTAAAATAGTATCTGCTACGCTTCCGGAATCTGTACCGGACCGTTTTCTGCTATATAATGATACTTCCCATCTTCGCCTAATGCAACCTCAAGATTACACTGTACGTTCTGTGCCGGATCCGGATGGTTTTTCCAAAGCTCATATAACTTCGGCAGGAAGATCGGCCACTGGCTTGCTTCATAGTCCTCGTGGTCTGTCGCCCAGTTCGGAACGATCTTCACATTCGGATCTTCTTCGATCATCTTCAGCACAAATCCCGGCGGCATGGAAGCTTTCGTATTTGAGACGGTTGCCGTAATGTGAACGAGGCCACCCGGCACATCTTCCCACTCATGGATCGTGGAGTCAACAAACTCTCCCAGATCGTTAAAAACGCCTTCACAGAGCACATGCTTTAACGCGGTCTTACACGGATAGAACTCATCCAGATGCAGACGATGGATCTGTACGCCTTCACCGCCAAAGACCGGCAGACCTTTTGCCGTGGTCTCTGCGATCATATGGATTGAATCCTCCATACCGTATTCCACCGGCGTCTTGATCCAGTTAAACCGCTTGTGTGATCCCGGCGCCCACAGATAGTATCCTTTTTCCATATTTGCCCAGAACCAGTCCATCATTTCTGATGTTACGCCCGGCAGAAAATGCTGCTTCTGTGACGGAAGCTCATATCCCTTTGCGATCGCTTCCTCTGTCAGCTCAAGCGGTGGCAGAAGCGGATCCGGTTTTGCCGGCGGATCAAACGGCAGCAGATCGGTGTGAATATTCTTCTGGAACGGAATATACGTCTGTCCAGCACTTGCAATGTAATCAGTTTTGTTTTCCATAGGTCCCTCCTCTTTGTCTGTATTTTTTTCCTCTATTGTCACGGAAAGATTCGGATTTTCTCCTGCTGCATCCTGAAACATTGCAATCAGGCTCTGCACGATCCTTTCCATTCCGTCTTTTTGCATCGCGGACTCTGTGCCGCAAATAGAAATCTTTGTCTCCGCATTCCATTCTGTTACCACATCAAAAAGCGCATCCAGATTGCGCCCGTAATAATCCGGCAGCGGAAGCACCTGTTCCAACAGGTCATGGAGTGCTTCGCGGTCATCGATTTCATTTAGATCAATTCTGTATTCTGCCATGTTTTTCCCAACCATTGCTAATAGAGCTGCTCAAATGTTTCATAATGATCATCTGTGTAATAAATCCGGCCATCATCGGAATACACGATCCGCTTTGCGCCACGGCTGGATTTGCCAAGCGTCCCGATGTCACATTCTTTGTAGGAACCGTCAGGCAATACCCCTTCGTAATTCCCGAACCGGTCTCCGCCGATGCATTTACCCGGTGCGTAATCCTCCAGTGAACCGCCTTCCCATCCGAGCTGCTTCGCTTCCTTTTTGGTCATAAAGTTCGACGGCAGCTTTCCATAGGTGTGCAGATACAGCGCCACGTCTTCCTTCGATGTATAACTGCCATCCTCATCGATCGCCGGCTGCTGTGTATCGTCCTGCACTTCCTGCTGCACCGTCTGCTGGTCCGCTGCCTGGTCCTGCGTCGTACCGCATCCGGCGAGTGCAAATACCAGCATAAAAAGCATGATACAAAGCGTGAAAAACCGTCTGAATCGACCCTTATGTCCCTGCTTTTTCTTATCTAAAAAACTCATCCCTGTATTCCTGCATCACCTGTATCCAACAGCATGAACGTACCCATGCCGGTTGCACAGAGTTCATCCGTGTCTGCATTGACGATCTTTCCCGTCACACTTGCCATGCGTCGTCCAAGGTGTGTAAATGCAACATAGATTCTGAAATGAGAATCTGTCAGTGCGCGCAAAAAGCTTACGGAAAGATCTGTTGTGATCACAAAATGTCCGGTACGGGCTGCGATCGCTGTTCCCATGCAGGTATCAAGAAGTGCCGCCACGATACCACCATGGATCCCGCCGTACGGGTTCAGATGTGCGGGATTGACGGTATATCCGAAAATCGCTTCGCCGAATCCTTCTTTTCCATCCGCGCTGCTTTCAAGCAGCTGTAGCTTTAAGCTCGCATTCATGCGTTCCGGTTCTTTCGTGGAACGCTTCATCACCATCTTCAGCGCATCTTCAAACTCCTGATCTGTCATCTGTATATGTGCATGTTTTGCCATTGTTTTCCTTTCTGCCCGGATCAGCAAAGTTCTCTGATCTCTTTTATGCCTGTATAAATCTGTACTTTTCCATCATTCAAATGAACATAAGCCGGTGCCTGTCTGATGCCTATGGCCTGCACAAGCTTTGGCTCCTTGTAAGCATTGAACTCCCGGTATGCCTTTCCGCCCAAAAGCTCTCTGGCGTACATACTGTTCGGATCGTTATGTGCCGCAAAAAGATACCAGCCGTTCGGCAGCTCGCCGGGATTTCTTTTGTTCGGCGCGTCCGCGTCAGACTTCCATCCGCCGCTCGTGAAATCGAGTGTCATCTGGTTTTCCGGTACCGTTTCACCCTCCTGTACGGGTTCCGGCTCCTCCGTCTTTGCCGGTCCGGATTCAAATTCCATATCTGCAAACCGCAGCTGTCCGTCAGCCTCTTCCTCCGTACGTACGGGTTCCGGTTTTTTCCCAGTCAGCTCCTCCTCGGAAAACGGTCCGATCACTACATCTCCCTCAATCTGAAGACCATAGGACTCTTCTTCCGGCGGAAGATCTGTTACATCCTCGTCTAACCCCAGCTCATACGCCGGCTTTTTCCCCTGTGGAGTATGCCATTCCTCCATGTCCGCACGGATCCGCTGTGCCCAGTTAAATGCCTCTCTGCCGGCTTCGATCTCTTCGGCCGTCGGCTGTTCCATCGCATCCGCATCTTCCTTCAGCTGCAGTGCAATGTCTTCCCGGACATCTACAGGCGCTTCCGTCTTTCTCGGATGAAGCAGGAAATTTCTGCGGTTCTTGAACTCCTGCAGCTTACCGTCATTCCACTCGTCCATCGGATGATAGTATCCTGCGATCCGGCAAAAAACATTTGTCTTTTGTCCACACACCGGACACTCGTAAACCGTCCCCTTCAGATATCCGTGTCCCGGACACATTGAATAGATCGGTGAGATGGTAAAATACGGCAGCTCATAATTCTCTGCCACATAGCGCACCAGCGATGCCGTATCTGTCCAGCTTTTCATTTGTTCTGACAAATAGATATGAAAAGCCGTACCGCCTGTATACATCGACTGCAGTCCATCCTGGATGGAAAGTGCTTCCTGCACATTTGTCGTCGCATCGGACGGCAGCTGACTGCTGCTTGTATAGTACGGCGTATCCCCCGGCTTTCCTGCCGTTACGATTTCCGGATACAGACCTCTGTCCTTTCGGGCCATTGCAAATGCTGCCGATTCCGCAGGCGTCGCCTCAAGCTCAAACAGATCACCGTAATGATGCTGATAATGGATCAGGCGATCCTTCATATGCTGCAGGATATCCTTTGCAAACCTCTGTGCCGTCGGATTCCAGAGGTCACGCTTGAGCCAGTGTGCATTCAGACACGCCTCATTGATCCCGACCGGTCCGATGCTCGAATAATGCCTGTCATAGGTCCCCATATAGCGTTTGGTATAGGGATAAAGGCCTTCTGTCAGGAGCCGTGTCAGCACGCCCCGCTTGATCTTCAACGAACGGGCTGCAAGATCCATCGCCTCGTCCAGTCTCCGGTAAAAGTCATTTTCGTCTCCGGACAACCAGGCGATCCGCGGCAGGTTTACCGTTACGGCACCGATCGATCCACTGTATTCTCCATAGCCAAAGTACCCGCCGCTTTTTTTCAGCAGCACGTCCTGGCCTCCCTTTTCGTGTTCGTCCCGTCTGGCATCTTCGGGAAGTCTGTCACTGAAGATATGATTTGCGAAATACGGTGTCCCGTATTTTGCTGTCATTTCAAACAGAAGCCTGTTGTTGTCCGTATCTGACCAATCGAAGTCTTCGGTAATGGCATAGGTTGGGATCGGATAACGAAAAGCCTGTCCCTCACTGTCTCCTGCGATCATAATCTCCAGAAATGCCTGGTTGATCATATCCATTTCTGCCTGACAGTCGCCATAGGTAAAGTCCATCTCTTCCCCGCCGACAACTGCAGGAACATCAGCCAGATCTGCCGGCACGCGCCAGTCCATCGTAATATTGCAAAACGGCGGCTGCGTTCCCCATCTGCTCGGAACATTGACCCCGAACACGAATGATTCGATGCACTGACGAACCTGACGGTAATTTAAATCTTCCGCCCGGACATACGGGGCAAGATAGGTATCAAAAGAAGAAAATGACTGCGCACCGGACCACTCATTCTGCATGATCTCCATGAAGCTGACCATCTGATTGCACAGTACTGCCAGATGTCTTGCCGGTCCAAAGCTTAATTTGCCACCGACGCCGCCCAGTCCTTCAGAAATGAGCTGCTTTAAGGACCATCCTGCGCTGCGCCCTGTCAGCATGGACAGATCATGGATATGGATCAGACCGTTTTTATGTGCCTGCGCGATCTCCGGGTCATAAACCTCTGAGAGCCAGTAATTCTCTGTCACTGCGCCGGAATTGCTCAGAATCAGACCGCCGATGGAAAAGTTTCCTTTTTCATCGCTCGAGACTTTCCAGTCTGCCGGCTTTACATACGAATTCACCAGATCAATGTATCGTTTGATCACCTCATGCATGCAACTTATCTCCTCGTCTGCACAAAAGTCAGCTCCTTTTGTGCTTCTTCATCATCCGGCCAGGACTGCAGGTACTCTTCCAGCAGTGTATATGCCGTATCATAATCTCCGCTTCCTTCATAGGATGCGATCAGTCCCTTTAAGACTGCCTGCCCGTCTGCGTCTTCCATCTCACGCAGCGCGGAATAATAGCGAATGGCGTCTTCGTAAAGGCCGCCGCCTTCGGCTGCCGCCGCCAGATCAAGCATCTCTTTTTCATCATCTTCATGCTCGGATGCATACCGGTCAAACATCGCTACCGCATCCTCTCGCTGTCCGGTCTGCGCATAGATCATACCCTGGTATAAAACCGCCTGATCGGAGCCCTCTTCAATGGCCTGGGCCAGATAGCTGTTCGCCTGATCAGTGTCATTCAGCAGATAACAGATATATCCCTTCCTGCAAAGATCTTCTTCGGATTCTTCCTCAAACGCGAGCGCCTGCTCCAATGCGGCATTTGCCTTTTCCGGCTGATCCGCATTCTTAAAGGCCTGGTACACGGCAAAGGTCAGCTCATAATCATTCGGTGCATTCTGCACGGCACGCGCAAAATCCGTATCTGCCTGTTCGATCAGACCTGCTGCAAGGGATGCACATCCGCGCAGATACCAGGTGTCGCTATCGGAAGGATCTTCTTCTAAGATTCCGTCATAAATGGCGATCGCACTCTCCGGATCCTTATTTTCCACCAAAGCCTTTGCCTTGTAATAAATGATATCTGTTTCCAGTTCGGAAGTATCTCCATTTGATTCCTCAAGTGCCAGATCAAACTTTTCGATCGCTGTCTGATAATCACCTGCTTTATATGCCGCGATTCCTTCACTTCTGTAAGCTTCTTCCTGTTCTCTGTCTTTTCCGATGCTACAACCGGAAAAGCTGATCGTGCTCACGATCAGCGCTCCGGTTAAAAACATGATAATTGGTTTCTTTTTGTTAATCTTTCTCATACTTTAGCTTTTAAATAATGTACTTAAAATTCCCCTTCCCAGACTTGCGCCAACGTTACCGCCAAGCGTCTGTCCGAATTTTCCGAAGTTCTTGCCAATCTGTTTTCCGACCTGTCGCCCAACGGTACCCGCAACGGTCGCGCCAACCTGTTTGACTGCCTTTTTCTTGGCCTTTGCTTCTTTTTCTGCCTGTTTTTCAGCTTCCTTCTGCGCTTTTTCTTCTGCCTTCTGTGCCTCTTTCTCGGCCTTCTCAGCTTCTTTTTGCGCTTCTTTTTCTGCTTTTTCCGCTTCCTTTTGCGCCGCTAATTCAGCAGCCTGTGCCTCAGCCTCTGCCTGCATCTCGAGGCCTCTGCGCTGCAGGAATTCGTATGCGGAATCCGGATCAACGCTTTCCGCATATTTACTGTAGAGAAGTGAGGACTTGATACAGGTATCCCGTTCTGCCTCACTGATGCCGTCCATCCGGCTTGCCGGCGGAAGAATGCCGACACGCTGCGCGATCCCCGGCACGCCGTCCGCATCCAGGAAGGAAACGACTGCTTCACCGATTCCCAGTGCCTCTAAGGTCTCATAGGTATCAAATTCCGGATTCGCGCGGAATGCATCTGCCGCTGCGCGAACGGCCTTCTGCTCCGTCGGCGTATAGGCATGCAGTGCATGCTGCACCTTATTGCCAAGCTGTGCCAGAACACCGTCCGGGATGTCGCCCGGATTCTGGGTGCAGAAGTAAACACCGACTCCCTTGGAACGGATCAGCTTGACGACCTGTTCGATCTTCTCCAGAAGATTCTTTGATGCCCCGCTGAACAGAAGATGCGCTTCATCAAAGAAAAATACGAGCTTGGGCTTATCCATATCACCAACTTCCGGCAATGTCTCGAACAACTCGGAAAGCATCCACAACAGGAAGGTCGAATACAATCTGCCGTTATTGATCAGGCTGCTCGAATCGAGGATATGCATCATCCCTTTGCCGCCCGCACCGACTGCCAGCCAGTCATTGATGTTCAATGCCGGCTCACCGAAAAATACGTCGCCGCCTTCAAGTTCGAGTGCGACCAGTGCTCTCGTGATCGCGCCAAGCGATGCGCTGCTGATCTTTCCATAGTCAGCTGCCAGCTCTGATGCATTTTCATTGACATAATTTAACATCGACTTCAGATCCTTCGTATCGACCAGAAGAAGATTATTGTCATCTGCGATCTTATATACAATATTCAGAATGTCTGTCTGCAAGTCATTTAACTGCAGGATCCGTGCCAGAAGCAACGGTCCCATTTCGGAGATCGTCGTACGTAGCTGAATACCGTTTTTCCCGTAAATATCCCAGAATGTAACAGGATATCCCTGATAGGAAAAGCCGGCTTCCCCAAGTCCGAACCGCGCAATGCGCTCCTGCATATTCGCAGAATCTTCGCCTGCACGCATCATTCCGGCAATGTCGCCCTTTACATCTGCCAGAAATACGGGAACACCCATATCAGAAAATGCTTCTGCCATGACCTTTAATGTTACGGTCTTTCCGGTACCGGTCGCTCCTGCGATAAATCCATGACGGTTTGCCATTTCCGGCAGAATCGAAACTTTTTCTCCTGCCTGCGTGTTACCCATCCATATCTTACCTTCATAGAACATAAGTACCGCTCCTTTCTTAAAAGCAAATTTTCTTTGAATAAAATTATAACTTCTTTAACTGTATTTTACAACGAAAGTTTGCTATCATAGAAAAGCAGAAAAGACTGAAACGGAGGTGACTTACATGTGGCAATCATTTACACAATGGATGTCTGACTGGAGTTTCTTTTCCATTCTCATAAGATTGATAATGGCCTGGGTCATCGGCTTTGCGATCGGCATTAACAGAGAGCGGAACAACCGGAGCGCCGGTATCCGCACACATGTCCTGGTCTGCATCGGCGCCGCTCTTGTCATGATGACAGGCCAATATGTATTTCTACATTTTCCGGGTGCGAACGGCGATGTCGCCAGACTTGGCGCACAGGTCATCAGCGGCATCGGTTTCCTGGGGGCAGGTACGATCATTGTCACTCAGCGCAGACATATCCGCGGACTGACTACTGCCGCCGGGCTCTGGGCATGTGCCTGCACGGGACTGGCCATTGGCATAGGCTTTATTGAGGGTACCATCATTGCTGTCATCCTGATCATCGTCACACTCAGTCTGATGTCCGTCGCCGAAAAAAACCTGCGTAACGACGAACGGCATTTTGACCTGTATGTTGAATTTAAACCAGGCCAGAACACGCGTGCGCTGATGCGTTTTTTCGTAAAGCACCGGATTACTTTTACGGAGTTCAACCTGATGCCCGGCACTTCTTCGGAAGAAGGTACCGCGCTGACTGTCAATATCAGTCTGGATCGCAATTTCTCATGCGAACAGTTCCTAAAGGGGCTGGAGCAGATTGACGAAATAGAGTTTTTTGAGATTATTTAAAGCAAATGAAAATGGAGGTTTATAAATGTATCAGATCAAAGACATCGCACTGGCACCTTCCGGCGAGCACAAGATTGACTGGGTCAGAAAGAACTGCCCGCTTCTGCGCAGTCTGGAAGAAGACTTTACAACGGAGCAGCCGTTTGCGGGCATTCGCATTGCTTTATCCATCCATCTGGAGGCAAAAACCGCTTACCTTTGCCGTGTGCTTGCTGCAGGCGGAGCTGAAATGTATATCACGGGAAGCAATCCGCTTTCCACACAGGATGACGTGGCTGCGGCACTCGCTGCCGGCGGACTGAATGTATTCGCATGGCATGGCTGCACTGCGGAGGAGTACGATGCCAACATCGCGCAGGTTCTCGAAGGCAACTGCAATATCATCATCGATGACGGCGGAGACCTTGTAAACATGCTGCATACAAAAATGCAGGACAAGCTCTCCTACGTGATTGGCGGCTGTGAGGAGACCACGACCGGAATCATCCGTCTGATCGCGATGGCAAAGGAAAAGCAGCTCAAATTCCCGATGATGCTTGTCAACGATGCTGACTGCAAGCACCTGTTTGACAACCGTTACGGCACAGGCCAATCCGTATTTGACGGCATCAACCGTACCACAAACCTGATCGTCGCAGGCAAAAAGGTGGTCGTTGCAGGATATGGCTGGTGCGGAAAAGGTGTTGCCATGCGTGCAAAGGGCATGGGCGCACAGGTCATTGTCACAGAGATCGATCCGGTCAAGGCCATCGAAGCAGTCATGGATGGTTTTGATGTAATGCCGATGGCAGAAGCTGCACCGATCGGCGATTTCTTCATTACCGTCACCGGATGTGCAGGTGTCATCGACGAGGAACATTTCCGTCTGATGAAAAACGGTGCGATCCTCTGCAACGCAGGACACTTTGATGTCGAGATCAATATGAAGCGTCTTCGCGAGATCGCGCTTGATACGATTGACCAGCGCCAGAATATCACAGGCTATCAGATCTCCGAAGAAAACTGGATCTATATTCTGGCAGAAGGACGTCTTGTCAACCTTGCAGCAGGCGACGGTCATCCGGCAGAGATCATGGACATGAGCTTTGCGATCCAGGCACTGAGCGCAAAATATCTGGTCGAGCATCAGAAAGAACTTGCCGGAAAAGAAGGCACCGATCTTCTGATCCGCGTTCCGCGGGAAGTGGATCTGGAAGTTGCAAACAGAAAGCTTTCCTTCCTCGGAAAGCAGATCGATATTCTGACGCCGGAGCAGGAGGCCTATCTGAATTCCTCCTCGATTGAATTTTAAAATAATCAGGAGGGAAGTTTCATGAGCAACGAGAACAAAGATTTAGAGATCAACGTTGTCTGCAATATGTGCACGACAAACTGTAACCTGACCGCCAAATATGTTGACGGCAAGCCGTATGTATCCGGCAGCCGCTGCCCGCGTGGCGACAAATTTGGGGAAGGGAAGCTGAAAAAAGCCGCTGAGGCGTAACAGAGAGTTTAACAAAAAGGAATCCGACCAAGCCGGCCGGATTCCTTTTTTTATTGTCTGAATGTTCAGGTTCGCTGTTCTTACAGTCCCATATCCTCGATGTACTCAGCGATCGCCTCACCGGCCATACGTCCGGAGTTAACCGCAAAGCCCATGGAGTTACCGCAAAGGGTGAAGTTGTAGCTGTCGCCGTAGATGATATTGGAATCATTACCGCATGCATACAGACCCGGGATTGGCTCCTGATCAGCACCCATAACTTCGCAGTACTTGTTGATGCGGACACCACCGATACTTCCGTAAGCTGCTACAAAGAACTTACCTGCACGGTATTTGCCCTTGCCATAGATCGGATGCAGGAAATCAGGATTCTTGTGGAACTTGCCGTCACGTCCTTCTTCACACATCTGGTTGTATTCATCGAAGGTCTCCTGCAGTTTGTCAGGATCGATGCCGATCTTTTCCGCAAGCTCTTCGATGGTATCTGCTTCGAAGTATCCGTCATAGCCTTCTGCAACAGCACGCTCAAATTCCGGTCCTACCGCAAAGAATGCTTCTTCCGGATGTACGATATCAAAGATATCCGGGCCGTTCTGCTTGTAGTAATTGATGATCGCATCATCCAGGATGCAGTATGCGTATTTACCCGGCTGCTGACGGATCGCATTTCCGGTATAGGTCGTGTTGCCCATGTACTGCTCGTTCATGAAACGGTCACCGCGCTGGTTGATCAGAAGGTTTGGCTGACGCAGTACTGCATCGAGCAGGAACCAGTTCATGTTGTCTGCCAGCTGGTAAATGATCTCCAGGTTTGCGCCATAACGCTCTGCACCGATATCCCACATACCCTGCAGGCCTTCGCCCTGGTGTGCCGGGATACGGAACGGCCAGAAGTCTTTCCAGAGGTTCAGATCGAATTCATCGCGCAGCATCTCTTCGTTATTACCAAATCCGCCGGTTGCCACAACAACTGCCTTGCCGCGTGCCTCGATCTCGTTTCCGTCTTTGTCAACAGCGATCATACCAACCACACGGCCATCCTCTACGATCAGGCTCTTCATGGATGTTTCCAGGCAAATGGTGGTTCCCATCTCCTGTGCCTTTTCTGCCAGCGTACGTGCCATCGGGCCTGCCGCACGCGGACCGATCACGCCATTCTCCGGTTTAACGATATGCCAGGTTGCTGCAGACTCTTTGAAGTAACGGAACGCACCGGCAAATTCTACACCATAATCTTCCAGCCAGGAAATAGTGTCTGCAGACTTATTAAAGTATGTCTGAACCAGATCAGAATCTACCTGGAAATGGGTATAACGCATATGCTCATCCAGTGCTTCCTGAACGGTGATATTATTAAACAGCTTCTTCTGGATATGCGTATCGATACCAAGCGGTCCCATACCCATGTTCGCTGCACCACCGGTGGTGTTTGTCTTTTCAAAAATAATTGAGGTCAGGTTGTTTTCACCTGCTGTTACTG
>CADBRG010000087.1 GCA_902797015.1 uncultured Lachnospiraceae bacterium | reverse complement strand
TTCTGCGCCATCTGCAGGACGTGCTCAGTTTGTTTTGCAGAATGCAGAAAGGTATGCTGTACCGGTTGAGATCAACCGATGTTTCTTTTTCAACCCGTTTTCGGTGGAAGTTCTGCAAAAGGTTATGGCAAGAATCCTTGAATCATGGTATGAGGATCCGAGGGAAATCATGTTGTTTTTCTATTATCCGTCAGACGAGTATATTTCCTGGCTGATGACGGTAGATGAGCTCTCGTTTTATGATGAGATCGACTGTCGGGATTTGTTTCCGGGGAATGATGAGAGAGAGCGGATTATGGTTTTTCAATTGACTTAGCCGAACGGCGAAGATATGGATGTAAAAAAGGAGTGTATTAATGCAGATCATACGGAAGCAACTTCTGGGCATGGATTTGTTTGTTGATGAGCGGGGGTAAAGAAAAAAGTTTGATGAGACGAAAAATTTTATTATCAGTCATCGCATTATCTGCATTAGCCGTTGGCTCTTTGGCAGGATGCGGGAAAACAGAGCAGAAGCAGGAGGTGCCTTCCCAGGCTGTCACTTCTGCTGCAGAGGAGATGACAGATTCTTCTGCGGTAGTGGAAACGACTGAGGCCTCGGCTGTAAATGAAATGAATTCTGCGGTTGATGAGAGTGCTGAAGCGATCGGTTCCGTAGCAGCAGAGGGCTCAACCGAAGAGATCACGAGAGAAGACGGGGAACGCTTTGAAGATGTGTTCACGTTTCAAGGTGTCGAAGAGACGGTAAAGTATGAGCACATCAGGAATGATGAGGTCGGGATTGAGATGGATTACGATTATGAGTCATTCGTTCGCCAAAGCGATGCGGACAGGGAGATTTTTATCTCAGTTTATGACGATGTGGAGAATCCCGAGAATTATCTTGAAGTGACCTATAGTTCTGAGGACGCCGATACTGTGGCGGAATCTATCAGTGAAGATCTCGCCGAAGACTATGATATTGAAAAAGATACCTTCCGGCTTGATCGTGCGGGCGAATGTATCCGAATCGATGCGGAAATAGAAAAGGGAACGAATAATATGGCAGAGTATCTGCAGACAGTATATATCATCCCTGCAGATGATGGCTGCCGCATCGTGAGGGAACACTATTATATTGTTGATTCCGAAGGATTTGCAAAGCGTCTGTCTTATATCATAAATACGATCAAGATTATTAGAACACCAAATTTGGACAAAGGAGGAACATGATGGAAAAACGTGGACTTTTTATGGACGGGTCCGTGACAGGGCTGTGCTATCAGACGGATTCTGTATCCGGGAGACTGGATGAAAAAGGCGAGTACTGTTATCACGAAGGGGACAGCATCACTTTTTATGCAGGTACATTTCCGATTGGAAGTTGCATGGCGAAGGAGTTCATTACTCCCCTTGATTTTGTGGCGGAAGCAACCGGCAGAATTGATAAGCCGACGCATTATCAGGTGACGAATCTTTGCAGGATTCTTTGGGGCGTTAAAGCATTTGACGAGAAAAACGAAGGGATCGTTGGAAAATATCTGAAGAAATCCGTACTGTTCCTTGCACCGGAGACATTTGAGCAGACGCCGGAGGCACAGGGCTTAATGCAGGATCTGGGCATCCGTTTTCCGGGGATCGCAAAAACACATAACCTGTTACGCCGTACTTCTGCGGGAATCAGAAAAGAAACTGATGTCAAGATACCGACGAAGAGTGGGCAGTATGTACTGGGAGATGTTTATCGTCCGTTAAAGGAAGGGAAATATCCTGTTGTCATGTGCTCGGGTGTGTTCGGAAAGTCATTTGTCAATGGTCTGACGTTCAACGAAGAGGATGAAGCATATTTTGATGAGATCGAGGATGCTTTTTATTCTTCTTATGATACGACCGATACCAAAAAGGCGCTGCAGGAGACGTTTTTCAGACGGATGGGACCTTGCTTTGGATCCGCCAGACCGATCCCGAACCTGGATCCGGAAGGACATGCACCGATTCCGTCCGGCCCGCCGGATCTTCTTGTTCCGGTGTCTGAAGTCTTTGAGCAGCCGACGGCCCTTGACTGGGTTCCGTATGGATATGTTGTCATCAACCTGGAAGAAGTCGGTGTCGGAAAGAACCGTGCGGAATACCTGCAGTTTGGCGCGGAAAATGCCAGAAATTATGCAGACTGTATCGAATGGGCAGCAGAGCAGCCGTGGTCAAGCGGTAAGGTCGGTCTGTTTGGTGCGTCGTTCTATGCAATGACGCAGTATACGGCGGCGCAGCGTCATCCGAAGGGATTGACAGCTATGATTCCAATCATGGGAGATTACGATTCCTACCGGGATTATATCTACAGTGGCGGCGGCCTGTTTAACCGTGCGGACAATATGGATCCGTGCATTCCACCGCAGGACTATACCTTTATGGATCATGCGCTTGAGCATCCGTTCTGGAGCGAAGAGGATTACGGGCCGGAGGCAAAATATGTCAGCAGCTGTGACATTAAAAAGGTCGATTATCCGATCTGGCCGGTGACGGAGCCGGATGCATCCCTTCACGGGAAAGGCAGTTCGGAAGCCTATATCAACTGCAGCTCAGAGCATAAAAAATATATGATGATCCATGGCTGCGGGATTCATTTCTGGATGTACAATGAGCAGTATCTGAGCCGGTTCCGCAAGTTTTTTGATTACTGGTTAAAGGGCGAAGAGAACGGCATTATGGATGAAAAGCCTGTTGAGCTGCAGATCCGTACAGGAAGAGGCAGCTATTACTGGCGCAGGGAAGAAGACTGGCCGGTACCGGGCACGGAGTACAGAAGATTCTATCTGGATGCAAATGACGGCAGCCTGCGTGAGAAGAGCGGAGCGGATGCTTCCGTCACCTATAACGCAGATGTGATGCACAATGAGATTAAGCGGGTAGAGGGCGCAACCTTTATCAGCGAACCGCTGACAGAGGATGTGGAAATTGCTGGATACATCAAAGCAGGGCTTTTTGTATCTTCGACCAGTGAAGACATGGAAGTACATATGAATGTGCGTGTATTCGATGAGGATGGAGACGAAGTGATCTATCCGGCCTTTACGAGTATGGAACCGACCCTGCCGCTTGGATTTGGCAGCATGAAGGTTTCGCATCGTGCGCTGGATCCGGAGAAATCGCGTGAGGATCTTCCTGTGTATCTGCATACCAAAGAGGCATATGCGCCGCTGAAGTCCGGCGAGATCGTCGAAGTTGAGGTAGGTACATTCCCGACTTCTGCACTGATCCGAAAGGGCTGGCGGATTCAGCTTGAGATCGACCCGGTGAACAACCGCTGGGTATGCTATGAAGAAGATGCTTACCGTAAGGGTGCCAAAAACAGCATCTATACCGGGGAACAGCATCCGTCGTATCTGCAGATTCCTGTACTGCCAAAGCGTACAGATCGTTGATAGGATTGAGCCATGTGTACACGATACTATATTGAACCGGACGCGGTTTTTCAGGAAATGTTTGAACAGGTGAAACGGTCAGAATTAATGAGCCGGATGCGGAACCACTACGCGAGGCCGTTCAAGACTAGTGGAGAGATCATGCCGACGGATCTTGTCCCGGTCATCGCGCCCAGCCCGCGCGGAGAGATGAAGGTCTATCCCATGATATTCGGATATAAAATGCCGCGGACGGATAAGCCGCTTTTAAATGCACGCTCTGAGACTGCCGGGGAGAAACCGACCTTTGCCGATGGATGGAGGAAGCATCGCTGCATCATTCCCGCATCGTATTATTTCGAATGGGAGCACCTGATCTCTTCAGCTGGCGAAAAAAAGACCGGGGATAAATATATGATCCAGCCTGCAGGCTCTGCCGAGACCTGGCTGTGCGGACTGTACCGGATTGAAAACGGATTTCCGCATTTTGTAATTCTGACAAAAGATCCGGCAGAAGAATTGCGATGGCTGCACGACAGGATGCCTGCCATGCTGCCCAAAAATCTCATCGGAGAATGGATTCATCCGGAAAGCGAACCGGAGAAACTGGCAGGTCAGTTCCTTACGGAAATGATCTGGGAAAAAAGTGCGTAATTTGGCTGGAATAATCAAAACATATATTATGTATCCCTCCGTTATATGATAAAATAACTTTGATGATATATTGTTCTTCTAGTATCAAAAGGAGGAAGCAAAATGGCTAATAATTTTTCAAAGTTTGAGGATGTTTTCGAAGCTTTACTGGAAGCACCGGACAAGGAAGCGCGTGACGAGAGAGTTCGTTTCGAGCAGATGATGGTAGCTGATTTCATCGGTACGTTGAATAACGTTAGAAATTCCGAGACAAGAGAAGAGGGAGATGCACTTCTTGAATCTGCTATGATCGGTGATTTTGAAAAATTTGCCGATGAACTTGGCAGTATCAAAGATGCTGCGGTCGAAGAAGAAGAGAAGAAGAGTATCGATGAGATGATCGCAATGCTGGATTATGCCGGAACGGTTGCCGGAAATGCTTTCGTAGCAGGAAAACTGGCTGGTAAGCATAACAGATTTGCGGACGAGCTGACTGGTATTAAGAATGCATCCAAACGTGTGGAAGGTAATAAGGATATTGATGCACTGATGACGCTGATGATCGATTATGCAAGTGCACTGGCTTCCATCAAGAGTGCAGAGACACTTGAAGCAGGAAATGAGATCATCAAAGCCTGCATGGCATAAGCAGTTTATGACATCGTGCGAGTTATGACAACATTTTGAGATTGAAAGGACCAACCGTACTTTGGTTGGTCCTTTTGTAGAGGGTTGAACGATATGATCGGAGCAATCTTTGGCGATATCGCCGGATCGGTTTATGAATTTGGAAATACAAGAGATTACAATTTTGAAATGCTGCCGGAGGGATCCCGACCGACGGATGATTCCTGTATGACACTGGCAGTGGCGAATGCACTGCTTGATACCTTGGGAAAAGATGATGAGACGATCCGAAAGGCAGTTGTGACATACATGCAGGCGATCGGGAGACGGTATCCGCATGCGGGGTATGGCGGCCGGTTTCGGGAGTGGCTGGCATCAGACGATCCGCAGCCATATAACAGTTATGGCAACGGAAGCGGC
>CADBRG010000086.1 GCA_902797015.1 uncultured Lachnospiraceae bacterium | reverse complement strand
TGACTTGTACGCTGTTTATATTAGAAGTACTAAAGAGCTTTCAATTGGACCGTGCTGCAATTATTACGGCGGTAGAGCACAGCTGCATCTGGGGAGAATCATTTGGATGGAGAGTTTTTGCTATATTTTGGCCATTTTTGGTTGTTCTGCCGGGTGCGACTTCTTTTGTCGAAGAGAAAAAGGATAGCGTCGTCGGAACTGTTGTTATGAGAAAATCCTATCAATCTTATATTATCTCTAAAGTTCTGACGTCAGGAATCGGAAGTGCGATCGTGATCGGTATTCCGGTATTAATCAATTTTATCATGTGCTTGATTGTGTTTCCGCATAATCACAATCAGATGAGATTATTTTGGTTTTATGGCTTTTCCGAATCTCTAATGGGAGAGAATCGGATGTTTAGATCTATGGTTTCACATTATCCTTTTCTTCAATTGTATTTAGACAGTCCGATTCTGTACAGTCTTCTGTATATTGTTATTCTGACAGGATTCAGCGCCTTGTGCGGAGCGGCAATTACCGCGGTGTCCTTTATAGTATCCAAATCGAAAATCGCTTTATTTGTTCCGCTATATTTTCTGGTTGTAGTTACGCAGTATTTGAGCGCTGCTATGTTGAGTTACGCGATGAAAAATCCGGACTATAAATATTTCTCAACCTATTTGATGGATTATTTGGCACCGATGACAAGACCTGAATGTTATTGGCCTTATTTCTTTGGGATTTGCGGGATTCTTATTTGTGTTATAGTTTTGTGCCTGAGGTGGGCCCTCCAACATAGCTTTTCATATGTGCAGGGGTAATAAAATGATAATAGAGAGTACAGGCAATTCGTTTCGATGGCATTGTAAGCTTCTGATTGCGGTTATATGTGTCTTCCTGATTGGAACAGTTCTTATGATGGCAGGACCAAGATCCGGATTAGAAAACATACACGCGATCTCTGATCTTAACAGTTTATATGTCAGGATTCCTTATGCAGCAGGAGACGTCACTGATCATAGAACACCAGAAGAACTGTCAGAGGTTTATCGGAATTCCCATCAGCAGAATGTTGATACGGCGAGCAAAGCAGAGGTTGTCATGATTGTAACTGCTGCGGAAGAGCTGGAACTGACTACCGCGTCAATTGGTCAAAAAGTCCGGATCGATCGAATTTTGAGGGGAGATGTCAGTATTCAAGAAGGAGATACGTGTACGGTATGGTTAGCCTCGAGATTGTATGCGGATGGCGATCAGATTACATACGATGGTGTGCAGAATCTCATGCAGCCAGGCAGGAGCTATCTTGTCCTGTTGGAGAATACGTCCTTAAATGAGTGTTATGGGAAACATGATAATTTTTTAATGGTAAATGAGGGGATCGTGAAAGCGATTGAGATGCCATATACAACCCTTTCGATCATTTCCGAAAAACGGACAGCGCCTTATGCGGATTGGAAGGAATATGCTTATTTTATCTCCGTTCCGGAAATCGCGGAAGAATATGATTCTATTTGTCACGATATTCTGATATATTACGGACTGGAATAAATGAGTGAATAAAACATGCGCAAAAAATATCTGTTCAGAGAACTGTTGGTCATCCCATTGGTTTTTTTACAAAGTTTTCTTACAGTAGTGGGAGATAAAGTTCCTCTGCCTGCGGAAGATATGCTTTTGTTCAGCATCGCGGGCAGAGTCTCCGAAGAGCTTGTGCAAGCCGTTATATTGGCAACGGATCAAATGGTTTTTCTGCTGCTGTTTTTGCTGTTGTTTGGAGACTTTCTGGCCGAACAGCTTCGGACCGGTGCGGTATACCAGTTCTCGCGAATGCTTTCACGGCGATTCTGGTATTATCATCAGATCGGAAGCTTTACAGGATATTCATTCGGATATGCGTTTCTCTATGTTGGACTGCATGCTGTTGTCACTGTAATTGCGTCTGAACCAGGACCTGGAAATGGATTCTTTATGATTTTTGTGAAATTATTTTGTATCGTTGGATTGTTGTTGCTTTTATTTGGATTATTGTGTAACTGGTTGTGCAGTATGACAGGTGTTGCCCCTGGTGTTGTTATATGCATGGGACTGACTGCTATCTGTGCAGTACTTGCAGCACAGCCCGGAATCGTATCTTGGATTCAGATGCTGAATCCCGCCTATTATCCCATAGAATTGTTTTCGGAAAGAAGGGAAGCGTTAGGTAAAGCGGGAGTGCTGTGTATAGAAACAGCCATTGTGAGTGTAGCTGCCGGATTATATTTCTGCAGGAAAGATATTTATCCTGCAGACGGAGAAGGATAAAATGAAGAAGCTGGAAATTATAAACTTAACAAAAAAGATCAAGGCTGTGACGGTATTGAATCATGTCTCTATGGAATTAGAGACAGGTCATATAACCGGATTGGTCGGAGATAACGGTTCCGGTAAGACAATGTTAATGCGGGCAATATGCGGGTTGATCATGCCGACATCAGGGAAGGTCCTCTTTGATGGGAGAAGCCGTCAGGATGCAGATCCAACGATAGGAGCCATGATTGAAAATACGTCCCTTTTCCCGGATATGACGGGCTATGATAATCTGAAGCTGATTTCAAGAATCCGTCAAACAGCTTCCCGTCAGGATATTCGGGACGCTATTCTTCGAGTCGGTTTAGACCCGGATGACAGAAGAGTGTTCCGCAAATATTCACTGGGTATGAAACAGAGACTGATTCTTGCACAGAGCATTATGGAAAAGCCGGACATACTGCTGCTCGATGAACCTACCAATGCAATTGATCAGGAAGGCGTCCGGAAGGTACATCAGATCATGCAGGAGGAAGCAGCACGGGGAGCCATTGTCCTCCTTGCCAGCCACATCAGCATTGATATCAGCAATCTATGCGAAAAGGTTTTTACGATGAGTCACGGGGAACTCATCTGAAGTAATAGAGTGCTTCTCGCAAAACAATTTGCTTTTTTGCAAAGTTAATACTATGATATATTACTTCACGTTCAGACAACAAGTTTTGTTACTGGCATCGGCCACTATTACCTTTCTCTGTCATCCCGGCTTTGTGCGGAATGGAGATGTTCAGATTCTTTTTGCCGGATATGCCGTTGGAGCTCTTCGCTTGGCTCATACATGGTCCAGGCTTTGCAGTTCAGAAGTCTATCGCGGATTTCGCCCAAAGCGGCCATTGCATCGGCATAATTGATTCTGTCCTCTGGGCGGAGGACGTATTGCGCCTGCATGACTGCATAGGCGTTTCTGACTGCATCATCGTACGCAGCAGCCGCAAAGAAGGTGAACTCTTTCGGCATAACATCGGGGATTCCATCGAGCCGACCGGCTTCCTCTTCAACGCGGATATCCAGGAGTCTTTTGACCAGCTCATCATCCGCAAGAAGGCTTTGGATATTCGGCTGCCGGATCATGACAGCTAGGTCGTAGATGTGCTTTGCCGCCTCAAAAGCTCTCTGTGGTTCAACAGATCGCCTGACATAGGCCTCTGCTGCAAAGAGTTTGTCGATGAAGATCCGCTCCGTTGTGATCGTTATGATGGAAAACGGTGCAACATCGTACTGCTCTCGCAGGATACTCTGTTCGCTTTCCGTGGCAAGCTCGTAAAGCATGGGTGAGATTTCCAGACTTGTTGTCGGCTCACTGATAGTAAAGGATGTGGCTTCGATCTTCAGCTTTCCGAAACGCTGCAAGGCATCATTTTCATCATAGGCCGTGATCGGCTCATAGGTGAAAATGGAGATCACCTCGGACCGGTTCGTCCTTCCTGCGGAGGCATCGCGGTCCAGTACAGTGTATTTTTTGGCGGCCAATTCCAACCGCTTCACGTTTTGGGAACGGTTGCAGCCACGAGTATCTACAGAAAGGTCAATGTCCTCCGAAAAGAAGTTTCAAATTCTTTCCTCCTTCTGGCTCGCCGTATGGGCAAGCCGAATGATCGTTTTCCGATTATAAAATCTGTCAGCATAGTACAGTAGTATTTCATATTGCAGTCCGTTTTTATGAATGTGATCGGCAAGGATTGCATAGGGATTCTGAGCGTCGACCGGTGCTTTATCCAGAAGATCAAGGACGTCAAGGGTCTGCAGATAAGCCTTGTTCTCCGCATTGACCGGAGTCTTCGGCGGACAGATTGAGACGTCAAGCTTGCTGTCATACCGCACACAGTCTTTTGCCGCATTGGTCGCCAGCAAATGCTCTGTTGGCATCTGTGTTGTAAGACCCATGTGATGCAGCAGACGAAGGCCGGTCTCATAACCGTTATCTGGAAGAAGATACTTGTCGGCAATCAGCTTTTCACGGCTGATCCTTGTCTCTCCGAAAGGCGTGACCACCGTGCGATAGTAAACTCCCTTTTGATAGCAGCGCAGATCCGGCAGCTCGCCCTTGTCCATGATACGTTTGATGGCAACGGCCGTTGCGGCTGCAGCATTTTTCTTATCGATTTCATAATCAGCAGCTATGGCGTCCGCAATCTCATCTGTATAAATGGGAGCACCTTGTTCCTGATGTTTCAGATAATTCCGAACGTATTCAGCATAAGTCATAATAGATTACCTCTTGATATAATAAATCCATATATCGAATTGCGATTACGAATAGATTATATCATCTGTTTGTGCCGCTGTCAATATTAGTTGATCTGGTTTTCCTTTGCATAAAGAGGCAGAGACAGGTTTGGAAGAAGATAATCTCCCTTCCGGCTGTATGTACCGCCATTTCTTCAAAAATCGATTTCATGAGCCTGGTTTTCCTTCCCGTGTCAAGGACTATTTTAAAAAATCTACAAGTATATCGGATGGTTATCAGAAGGGTTTGGGGCTACCCCAAGATGCTGTGGAATGGGTGTGGGACCATTTCACGATGCTTGCTAAGAAAATGCCGCAGGCCCAGTTCATTTATTCTCTTGAAGGTCGGATGTCCTAACAAGCTCCCTATGACCCTGCTAAATGGTCTAATAGATAGTAAAAAATATTGTAAAACCTCTTGACAAATACGGTTTATTGTTATAAACTCAAATCAAGAGGTTTATCCGAGTAATACAATCAGAGGTGGTAGAAATCATGAATATTGAACTTGGAGCGATTCAGGAGCGTTTCGCGGATATTATCTGGGAGCATGAACCGGTAGCATCCGGTGAACTGGTCAGGATCTGTGAGAAAGAGCTGAACTGGAAGAAACCGACCATGTACACGGTGCTTCGTAAGCTCTGTGAAAAAGGAATATTTCTGAATCAGAACGGGATCGTTACTTCACTCGTTTCGCGGGAGGATTTCTACGCGGCCAAGAGTGCGCAGATCATTGAGGAGTCCTATCAGGGATCGCTGCCGTCTTTCATTGCGGCGTTTATTTCCCAGCAAAACATTACAGACGAGGAGGCCGACAGGATCCAGGAGATGATAGACTCCTATAAGAAAAGGAGCAGGTCATGACCACGTTATTTCTGAAGATCCTGAATATGAGCCTTACAGCCGGCTGGCTGATCCTCGCTGTCATGATCGCGAGATTGCTGCTCAGTAAGGCTCCCAGGAAGTTTATCTGTTTGTTGTGGGCATTTGTCGCGGTCCGGCTGATCCTGCCGTTTACGCTTGGCAGCATTGTGAGTCTGATCCCGAGTGGACAGGTGATCCCTGCGGATATCGCTTTGTCTCCGGAACCGGAGATCCATTCGGGCTTGCAGTTTGTTGATCGGCCTGTAAACGCGCTGATAACGGAGACATTTGCACCGGATCCCGCATCCAGCGCGAATCCGCTGCAGATCGTGATCCCGATCGCTGCGGGTATATGGGCGGCGGGAGTTCTGGCGATGCTTTTGTACAGCGTGATCCGTTATCTGAAGCTTAAGAAAACACTGGTAAGCACGGTCTGTATCGAAGAAGGGATAGTGGCGTGCGATGAAGTAAAATCGCCTTTTATCCTTGGCATCTTCAGACCAATCATCTATGTGCCGTCAACAATGACGGGTGAAGCGCTTGCATACGTCATCTGCCATGAAAAAGCACATCTCGCACGGCTGGACCACCTGTGGAAGCCGCTTGCATATCTGATTCTCGCGATACACTGGTTTAATCCGCTCTGCTGGGCAGCGTATGTCCTGCTTTGCAGAGATATCGAAATCGCCTGTGATGAGAAGG
>CADBRG010000085.1 GCA_902797015.1 uncultured Lachnospiraceae bacterium | reverse complement strand
CGTCAGAGAGATCGATCGCGAACTTCTCCATGAGGAGCTGTTCTAAATTTCCTTCAACAGACTGTTCTATAACCAGTTCTCCGTTACGGGATTCTTTGTAGGTGTCGTTCCAGATCATCCGGAAGCCATCTGCGGTTCGGATATTTACGATCCGTGTGGACTTATGCAGGGCTTCGGGATGGTGTGTCATATAGTAATTCAGAAAAACAAAATCGGATTCATAGCTATGAATGGTGGAAAAGATCATTTCCAGGCTGAATGCATCAGGTGCGTCCAGATTTTCCGGGAATCTGTTTGTCTGGCGAAGCAGATCATACCATCCTTTCGTCAGCGCAGGTCTGACGGCATAGCTGTCTGCGCGCAGGTTTTGCCAGCCGGAGATATCAATATCCATGGCTGCAGATGGCATCGGTCCGCCAATCCCGACATCACAAAAATAGGTGCGCCCGTTCAGAGAAACCAGGTTCGGGCGATGGTCAAACGGATGCGAGAATTCTCCATTTCCAAACAGGACTCTGGCCAGACAGGGTCTGGCGTCAAACCCGAGACTGTTTAACAGTCGGCAGAAATTACTGTTTGTTTCGATGCAGTGACCGCCCCGATGCCGGTTTACGATCTTATCAAACATCGCATCCGGATCCAGGCTGATTTCTTTATTAAAATCATGGCAATCTAATGTTTCAAATGGAATATGCAGCTGATGATGCCAGATCAGATCATCGAGTGTCTTTTTTGAAACGCTGCAGTCTCCGTTATATCCAATGCGCTTCAGATATGCATCGATCTGCTTGGATGAGAATTTTTTTAATTGGGATGTGTTCTGCATTTGCCTATCCTCCTGATAAATACATCATAATACAAAACCCAGTGTCTTAAAATAACTAATCCGTTACTTTAACTTGACTCTGTCATAAATGTAGCGTTTAATAAAATAACTGGAGGAAATAAGTGTGTTAGGTACCATTGTAAATGTAGCAACTATAATCGCAGGAAGCCTGATCGGCGGGACATTCAAAAAGGTGATGAGCGAAGAGCTCAGCAAAAGTCTGATGATGGTCATGGGACTCTGCGCGTTCGGCCTGGGCATCAATGCTGTCGTACAGAATATGCCTAAAAGCGAATATCCTGTTTTGTTTATCGTCAGTCTTGCGCTCGGATGTCTCATCGGGACGTTGCTAAAACTCGACCAGAGAGTGGCACGCCTTACCAATCGGAAGGATGATGGCGGGAATCTCGGACAGGGAATTGTGACCGGATGCCTGATCTTTTGTATCGGAACACTTTCCATCCTGGGGCCGGTACAGAGTGCTCTGTATGGCGATTATACATATTTGTTTACCAATGCATCCCTGGATTTTGTGACGGCGATGGTACTTGCCGCGACCTACGGTGTCGGTATGGCATTTGCTGCCGGGATCCTTTTTCTGTGGCAGGGCGGGATCTATCTTCTGACGTTATTGGTAGGGAATTTTATCACGGATGTCATGATGGTTGAGATTTCGATCGTTGGTGGTTTTCTCATTGCCATGTCAGGCCTTTCCATTATGAAAATAAAGGATTTCCACACACTGAACTGCCTGCCTGCGCTTGCTGTCCCGATCATATGGTGCTTGATCCGGGGTTAAGATGGTTTTTCAGTAATAACTTTTTCTTATTTATAACCCGTGTTTTTCTATTGGACGATTTTGGCGAAGGGAGTTATTATAAGCTTGTCTTAAGAAAAAAACAATTCGGCGATAAAAAGAAGCAATCGTCGAAATTACTGAAAATCGTTTATAAATATAGGAGGCAAGCACAATGAGATTCTTCAATTCTTTACTTAACATCTGGAATCCGGTAAACGTTTTTGATGAGGACTAATTCCGGAACAATATGGAAATCGAAGCCGGCGCTGTGAAAACAGTGCCGGTTTTTGTTTTAAACTGTTTTCAGAAAAATAGAAAAACTTGTATTCAACAGGCGGAATCGGTATAATGATTCCGTCTATTTTTTTGTGTAAAAAGACCTTGAAAGGAACTATTTATGCCGAAGTTTAGTGTCAAAAAACCTTTTACGATATTTGTGGCAGTGGTCATCGTTTTGCTTTTGGGTGCAGTCAGTTTTACCCGAATGAAAACAGACCTTTTGCCGACTTTTTCAATTCCATATATTGTGACTGTCGCAACCTATCCGGGCGCTTCACCTGAGAAGGTAGAGCGTGAGATCGTTGAGCCCCTGGAAGCAGGGCTGGGTACGGTCAATGGTGTTGTGAATGTCTCAAGTACCTCTGCGGAAAACTATGGCATGGTCATGCTTGAGTTTGAAGAGGACACGAACATCGACAGCGCAATGGTTAAGCTGACGACAGCGCTTGACCTGATCTCTCTGCCGGAAAACGCGGGCAAGCCGATGGTCATTGAGATGTCGATGGACATGCTGCCTGTTCTGTATGCAAGCGTTGATTATGAAGGAAAAGACATCTACGAGTTGAGTGACTTTATCGATGAGACGGTGATTCCGGAGCTGGAGCGCCAGGACGGCGTGGCAAGTGTCAATACTGTCGGTCTGCTGGAGAAAACGGTTGAGATCCGTCTGAATGAAGAAAAAGTAAATGATGTCAATGACCGGCTGGCAGCACATGTTGACAGCAGCCTTGCCGATGCCAAAAAAGAGCTGAATGACGCGAAGGCAGAGCTTGCAAGCGCAAAAGGGGAACTGGAAAGCGCGCAGGAGGAGCTGAATACACAGGAGTCGGAGACCGCCAACGAGTTGGGCGAGGCCAGCAAGGCGCTTGACCAGGCGATGGCGACACAGGCGGCTTATGAAGCGAACCTGTCCTCCCTGCAGACGTCAAAGACGGCGTTAGAGGCGGAGCAGAAGGCATATCAGGATGCTGATGTACAGGGGAATTATGATCAGCTGAACGATACCTTTAAAAATATTCAGGACCAAACGAAGGCAGCAGCAAAGGCAGCGGCGCAGATGACAGGAGCAGATGAGGAAACTGCCAATGCTGAGGCGGAGAAAGCGGCATCAGCACTTCCGGCTAATGTTGAAGATGCACTGAACAATCCTGAAAAGCTGGAAACTTTACAGGCACAGGCATCTGCAAATCCTCAAATGGCGGCTCTGACAGAGAATTTATCTGCAGATTCCCTAAAACAGCTCTCTGATGCGGTTTCCCGTCTCCCGCAGATCGAGACGGAGCTTGCAAACCTGAATACGGAGATTCAGGGAGCGCAGGCTGCACTGGATGCTGTAAACAAGGCGGTGCAGGAAGCATCGGATCACTATGCGGCATTAGAAGCAGGAAAGATCACAGCAGCCAGTGGTTTTGCAGTCGGACAGGCACAGATCGCGGATGGACTGAATCAAATCTCAAGTGGTGAGGAGCAGTTAAAGGAAGCGGAGGAAGCTTATAAGAAGGGCCGCGACGAGGCATTAAAAAATGCAAACCTCGACCAGCTGCTCAGTCTGGACACTTTGTCCGGTCTG
>CADBRG010000084.1 GCA_902797015.1 uncultured Lachnospiraceae bacterium | reverse complement strand
CGTGTACCGGGATGCGCGCGGAATAGAAGTCGTCGACAGCAATGAAGGTGCCGAAGTTTTTGCTGAACTCATAGACGCGTCCGGTGACTTCGTCGCCCGTCCGATATGGAGAATCCGTGGAAAGCAGGTCGTAGATGCCACGCATGGAAGCGCAGAGACGGCTGCTTTTGTCAAGATACAGGGTTACGAGAATCTCATCGCCAGGTGCGGGCTTTCCGTTCTGCTCTTTATAAGGAAGAAAGAGATCCTTTTCAAGTCCCCAGTCTAAGAATGCGCCGATCTTTGTGACCTGTAACACGCGAAGGACTGCGAAGCGTCCAAGCGTCAGAGCGGGCTTACGCATCGTGGCGATCGGGCGGTCTTCGGAATCCCGATATAGAAAGACCTGGAAAAGGTCGCCGACGGAAGTGTCTTCCGGCACTTCTTTTTTCGGTAAGAGGACCTTCTCTTCGGAATCGGCTGATTCTGCCAGATAGACACCGAAGTCTGTTTTCTTGACGACTTGTAATTCGTTGATTTCTCCTAAGTTCATTTGATATTCCTTTTTTAATATTCGGGTTTGTTAACAAAACAAAAAGCTGTCGCATCAGGTGCGACAGCTTTCTGTAAGCTGGCCCACAAGGATTCGAACCTTGAAATGACGGAGTCAGAGTCCGCTGCCTTACCGTTTGGCTATGGGCCAATATGTTCAACAGGTGATATTATATCGGATGTGTCAGGAAAATGCAAGTGTTTTTATTTTTTTATAAAAGGATCGCTTTTCCGTCCAGAATCCCGAAGGAAACCTGCTCTTTTTCTTCGATTTCGGCTTTCCCCGCGGTGGCATCGATGAGTAATTTGATCACACGGTCCTTTTTTTCATCAGAAAGGATCAGATCGGTTTCGACGGCAGCGCCATACCGGGTGTCGGTGACAGGGACCTCCTCGTTCGCGAAAAGGTAGGACAGCTTTCCGGCTGTCGTATAGTCGCAGGTGACGGTGTAGGCCGTACCGCTTTGCTTTTCCAATAAAATGCACGCATCCAGACCGGCAGAAGCGGATTTCTGATAGGCGCGCACCAGCCCGCCCGTGCCAAGGAGCGTACCGCCGAAATATCGCGTCACAATGATCAGCGCATTCGTGATACCGCGACCGAGCAGCACATCCAGAATGGGACGGCCTGCCGTACCGGCGGGTTCTCCGTCATCACTGTAACGCTGGTGTCTGGAATCTTCGCCAAGGACGTATGCATAGCAATTATGTCTTGCATCCCAATATTCTTTTTTATGCGCGGCGATGAGCTCCTGAGCTTCTTCCTCAGAAGAAATCAGAAAAGGAAATGCGATGAACCTGGATTTTTTTTCGACGATCTCATCTGTACCGCTCTGATAGATGATCTTGGGGTAGTTTGCCATAAAATGCCTCCGTGAAAACACGTTCCCGTTTGCATGAATGCGGGGTGCTTTGAAGTGATTTTTAGTATATCATATCCGTCGTTGCTTTTTGAATATGCGGACGGGAAAAGCCGTGTTTTGTAAACATTTTACAAAACAAATGTTTGGTTTGTATGTGCTGAAATACAAAAAAATGTAACTAAAAAATGTGGATAATGTGAATAACTCTGTTTATAAGTGCAGTTTTCGGGCTTTTACAGAAATTTCAGAAAGAAAATGAATTTGTCAGAAAATTGCAAAAAACCACTTGATTTTCTTGTGTTTGGTGATTATGACGAAAAGGATAAAAAAATTCAAAAATTTCGAAGAAAAATGAGGTGGAAAAGAGAATTTGCATAAAAAATCCGCCGAAATCCTTTACATTTTTAAGTAATATGCTTAGAATAAAGTAGAACCTTGTCATCTGTGCACGGAAGCGCAGGGAAGGAGGATGAAATGGTATCCAATCAGATTTTACAAAATACACTGGAAGGATTAAAGGAAATCACCAAGGTAGACTATGGTGTGATTGATATAGACGGGAAAGTACAGGCCAGTACATTCCAGGAAGTGAACGAATATATTGAGCCGGCCGCAGTGTTTGTGGATTCTCCGGCAGACAGTCAGGTCGTGGCAGACTGCCAGTTTTTCAAAGTGTTTGATGAGTTTCAGCTCGAGTATGTGCTTTTGACAAAGGGCGAGAGCGACCTTTTATATACACTTGGCAAGATCGCGGCTTTCCAGATCCAGAATCTGCTGCAGGCATATAAGGAGCGTTTTGATAAGGACAACTTTATTAAGAACCTTCTTCTTGATAACCTGCTGCTCGTTGACATCTATAATCGTGCGAAGAAGCTTAACATCGAGACAGATGTGAGCCGCGTTGTTTACATCATCGAGCTGGAAAATGAAAAAGAAGGCGACGAGATGGAGCGCGTGAGAGAAGCGCTTGGGAACACGTCTCAGGATTTTGTGACGGCTGTAGATGATAAGAACATTATTGTGGTGAAGGAGGTCGCACAGGAAGCCAGCGCGGCATCGCTTGAGCAGACGGCGGAGACGCTTTGGCAGGTGCTCAAAGACCATGGAAAGGTTCGTGTGGCTTACGGCAACGGTATCAATGAGATCAAAGAAGTGTCCCGTTCCTTTAAGGAAGCGCGGATGGCACTGGATGTCGGCAAGATCTTCTTTGAGGATCACAGCATCATCGCGTACTCAGTACTTGGCATCGGTCGTCTGATTTATCAGCTGCCGATCCCGCTTTGCCGGATGTTTATCCGTGAGATCTTCGGCGGGAAATCACCGGATGAGTTTGACGAAGAGACACTGGCTACGATCAATAAGTTTTTTGAGAACAGCCTGAATGTTTCCGAGACGTCCAGACAGCTTTATATCCATCGAAATACGCTGGTATATCGCCTGGATAAGCTGCAAAAAAGCACCGGTCTTGACCTTCGTGTTTTCGAAGATGCCATCACTTTTAAGATCGCGCTGATGGTCGACAAATATATGAAATATATGGAAACAGTTGATTATTAAGCGGTTTTACGATAAAATAGAAAATCGAACAATAAAATGGGGACACGTAAATCGGGGTCCCCGTTTTATGTAATTGGAAAAATCTGTGATCCCGATCAGGGGTCAGGAGGGACCGTAATGATTACTTTAAAAAATGTAACAAAGGAGTATACGCCGGGTGTAGCAGCTCTGGATCATATCAATATTCATATTGACCAGGGCGAATTCGTTTTCATCGTGGGCGACAGCGGATCGGGTAAATCTACTCTGATCAAGCTTCTGCTCAAGGAACTCGATCCTACAGACGGTGAGATTTTTGTAAAGGGAAAACCGCTTTCCCGTATCAGAAGACGGCAGATTCCGCACTATCGCAGAAATATCGGATGTGTGTTCCAGGACTTCCGTCTGTTAGAGGACAGAAATGTTTATGAGAATGTTGCTTTTGCACAGCGTGTTACCTCTGTGCCGAAGCGCCGGATCAAAAAGAACGTGCCGCGTATGCTGGCGATGGTAGGTCTGGCATCGAAGTATCGTTCCAAGCCGAGACAGCTCTCCGGTGGTGAGCAGCAGCGTGTGGCGATCGCGCGTGCGCTGATCAATCAGCCGGCAATCCTTCTTGCCGATGAGCCGACAGGTAACCTGGATGAGAATACGGCATGGGAGATCATGAAGCTGCTCGATACGATCAATAAGAGAGGAACCACCGTTGTAATGGTTACCCATAACTTAAAGATCGTCGAGGTTATGAGAAAGAGAGTTGTTACGCTGCAGATGGGCAATATCGTCTCCGACGAGAAGCCGGATGAGGCATCGGCAGATGCAGCAGCAGAGTTCTTCGCAAATGTGCAGATAGGTGGTGTGAACGATGAAGTTTAATACATTCGGTTATACGATCCGCCAGGGATTTGCGAACATCTGGCGTAATAAGATGTTTTCGGTTGCATCGATCGCGACCATGGCAGCCTGCATTTTCATGTTCGGTATCTTCTATTCTATCGTTACCAACTTCCAGCATGTCGTGAAGAACGTAGAGTCAGAAGTAGCGATCACGGTATTTTTCGATGAGGGGCTTCCGCAGGAAAACATCGATCTGATCGGCTCCCAGATCGCGGCAAGGGATGATATTTCCGAATACATCTACATGTCCGCAGATGATGCCTGGGAAAATTATAAGGAAGAGTACTTTGACGGTGATGAAGAGGCGGCTGCCGGCTTTGAGCAGGACAACCCGCTTGAGAACTCCGCAAACTACCAGATCTACATGAAGGATATTGAGGGCCAGGAGGATCTGGTTGCCTATCTTGAGTCACTCGATGGCGTAAGAGAAGTCAGACAGTCAGAGGGCGTGGCAAATACGCTGACAGACTTTAACAGATTGTTGAGTCTGGTTTCCGGTGCGATCATCATCATCCTGATCTGTGTTGCGATCTTTTTGATCAGCAATACCGTACGAACCGGTATTGCGGTACGAAGAGAAGAGATCGGTATTATGAAGCTGATCGGCGCGACGGATTATCTGGTACGGGCACCGTTTATTGTAGAGGGTATTCTGATCGGTCTGATCGGTTCGATCATTCCGCTCGTTATTCTGTATGAGATGTACGGACGGATCATTCAGTACATTGCGGACCGGTTTGGCTT
>CADBRG010000083.1 GCA_902797015.1 uncultured Lachnospiraceae bacterium | reverse complement strand
CCATTTGCTTTGCCAGTGCAATCGGCTCGATCGCAGAGATTCCGTTGTCACAGGTGACGATCGTATCCACACCATCTTCACTGGCCTACAGGATCAGTGTCTCATTGATCCCGTAGCCGTCTTTGATCCGGTCCGGAATTGCAGCATCTGCCTGCGCGCCACATCTGGCAAATCCCTGCAGCAAAATATAAGATGCCATTACGCCATCAATATCGTAATCTCCGATGACCCTGATTTTCTTTCCGGCATCGATCTTATCCCGGATGATCGAAGCCGCCAGATCAATATCCTTTAAAAGATGCGGGTCGTAAAGCGCTTCCTTTCCACCGTACAGATAGGTCTGCATCTCCTCTTCTGTTTTCATTCCGCGGTTAACAAGAATCCGCACGATCACAGGATCCACGCCAAGTGACTTGGCAAGGCCCTCGTAATCCGCACCCTTTCTTGTCAAAACCCACTTTTCTTTCATCTATGCTATCTCCTGGCAGTTTTGTTCCAAAACGATACAAAACTGCCGACTTCCACACTATCGCATGAAAATCGGCAGTAATTCTTACAGCTCGCAGTTATTGACCGTACGCGGGAACGGCACTACGTCACGGATATTGCCCATACCCGTCAGATACATCACGCAGCGCTCGAAGCCAAGGCCAAAGCCTGCATGGCGGGTCGTTCCGTATTTACGCAGATCCAGATAGAATCCGTAATCCTCTTCCTTCAGACCAAGCTCATGGATTCTGTTAAGGAGCTTATCATAATCCTCCTCACGCTGGCTGCCGCCGATGATCTCGCCGATGCCCGGAACCAGGCAGTCCATAGCCGCAACGGTCTTGCCGTCGTCATTCTGCTTCATATAGAAAGCCTTGATCTCTTTCGGATAATCGGTTACGAATACCGGACGCTTGAAGATCTCTTCTGTCAGGCAGCGCTCATGCTCTGTCTGCAGATCACATCCCCAGGAAACCTTATACTGGAACTGATCGTTGTACTTTTCAAGCAGTTCGATCGCTTCTGTATAGGTCACGCGGCCGAACTCAGAATCCAGTACATGCTGCAGACGGTCTAACAGGCCCTTGTCCACAAACTTGTTGAAGAACTGCATCTCTTCCGGTGCGTTTTCCATCACATAACGGATTACATATTTTAACATGCTCTCAGCAAGGATCATATCATCTTCAAGATCCGCGAACGCGATCTCCGGCTCGATCATCCAAAACTCTGCCGCATGGCGGGTCGTATTGGAGTTCTCTGCGCGGAAGGTCGGCCCGAATGTATAGATGTTTTTAAACGCCTGTGCGTAGGTCTCGCCATTCAGCTGTCCGCTGACCGTAAGGTTCGCCGGTTTGCCAAAGAAATCCTGCGTATAATCTACCTTCCCGTCTGCCATCGGCACATCGGAAAGATCCAGGGTCGTTACTGCAAACATTTCGCCTGCGCCTTCAGCATCACTTCCCGTGATGATGGGGGTATGTACATAAACGAAATCGCGCTCCTGGAAAAACTTGTGGATCGCATACGCGATCAGCGAACGCACACGGAATACCGCTTCAAAGGTATTGGTACGCGGACGCAGATGTGAGATCGTACGCAGATATTCAAAGGTATGACGCTTCTTCTGCAGCGGATAATCCGGTGTGGAAGCACCTTCGATCGCAATCTCTTCTGCCTGGATCTCAAACGGCTGCTTCGCCTGCGGCGTAGCCACGAGCTTGCCCTTTACGATTAATGCAGCGCCGACATTGATCTTCTCTACCTCAGCAAAGTTCTCCAGTGCATCAGAGTATACGATCTGCAGCGGCTCAAAAAACGTACCGTCATTGATCACGATGAAGCCGAAGTTTTTGGAACTTCTGATGTTTCTGACCCATCCGCCGACAGAAACTGTTGTATCAACATATTTTTCCTGATTCCGGAACAAATCCCGGATATTTACAAGATCCATCTCATTCTCCCCTGTATTTCATACTTTTACCAGCCAGGTACTCCGGCATTTTATTATTCACCTGTTGCCGAAGTCTCTGCCTCTGCCGGTGCAGAGCTGTCAGTGTTGTCAGATCCCGGGACCGGCATCTTTGTTGTAACATCAGCAGCACTCATAACAGCTTCGAGAGCCTTGTTCTCTGCGAAGCTTAAGATCATCTCGCGCTGTCCGCCGAAGATATCGATGATCTCCTCTCTGTCCATCCCATAGTAGTTGGAATAATCAGAGATAAAGGAATTGTAATCAGCGGTTTCCACTTCGATCTTCTGATCCTTGATGATCGCCTGCAGGATCAGACGCTCTACGACACTGTCCTCAATGTCCGGGCGAACCTGCTCAATATACTCATCCAGAGACATGCCATAGTATGTCGTCATGAACTCTTCAACTTCCATGTCGTACATCTGTGCCTGCTGTTCCATACCTCTCTTCGCCTGCTCGATCTGCTTGTCAACCAGACCATCCGGAACGGTCACTTCACTGTCTGCCACAAGATTGTCGATGACTGCCGTCTGAACATCCTGCTGCTGCTGTGTCTGGTTCTCATTCTGCAGCTGCTGAGAGATCATGTTTTTAAACTCATCAACAGTAGACACACCATACATCGTGAAGTTCTCTGCCACATAGTCATCAGTCAGTTCATCATATGTAATCGTCTTTTCCTGAGAGATGTTCTTCAGATTGATGTGGAATACGGCATCTTTGCCCGCAACCTCATCACTTGCGTAATCCTCCGGGAAGGTAACATTGATGTCAAACTCTGTTCCGACTTCCTTGCCGACTAACTGCTCCTCAAATCCTTCAATGAAAGAACCGGAACCGATCGTCAGGTACTGATCCTCAGCCGTGCCGCCGTCAAATGGTTCCCCGTCAATGCTTCCGCTATAGTCAAGGTTAACGATATCGCCATCCTCAACCGTGGTCTTATCTGTCGCCTCATATGACGGGCTGTACATCAGCATGTTTTCCGCGTATTCTCTGATCTGATCATCTGTTACCAGATAGGAATCCTCAAGCTTGATCTTCATGCTCATATAATCCTTCGGCAGTTTTACCTGGTCCGCCGGATCATAGTCAAGGATCGATAAAATCTGACGAGTGCCGATTGTCTCATTGGTCGCTGAAGTGATGCTGCTTAATTCGCTTGTTCTGCTGCCACATCCGCCGAGCAGAGTCGCTGCACCCAGGGCAATTGCTGCTGTTACTAATACAATTCTTTTCTTCATGATGTTGCCTTTCTGAATATATTTTTTGATAACCTTTTCAGGTTTTTATAGGAATCGCAATGCAAAATTTGCGAAATAAACCATTGTTTTACAATATAGCACATTCAATGATATATGAAAAGGCATAAATTGTGTTAAAAATGTGTCCTATCTGCCTTGCCAATCTACGATGGAAATGATAGAATAGGCGCAGTATGACAAAAAAGGAGGAGATGTTTTGAGCGTTTCATTATTGGTTACGATCATCGTCACTGCCGCAGTTGTTGCAGCATTTGCGATCATTTTATATTTTCTGAATAAGCGTGCTTCCAAGAGACAGGAGGAGCAGCAGGCACAGATTGAGCAGTACAAGCAGCAGGTCAACATGCTTGTCATTGACAAGAAAAAGATGAAGCTGAAGGAATCCGGTCTTCCACAGGAAGCCATCGACGGTGTACCGTGGTACAGCAGACTGTTCAAGGTGCCGATCGTTAAGGCAAAAGTCGGACCAAGGATCATGACCTTTGTAGCAGATGCACAGGTTTTCCAGATCATCCCGATCAAGAAGGAAGTCAAGGCGACGATCAGCGGACTCTACATCACAGATGTACGCGGCATCCGCGGTCAGCTTGAGAAGCCGCAAAAGAAGAAAGGCTTCTTCAGACGTCTGATGGGCGAAAAATAAAACAGATAAAAAAAGAGGTGTCAGGCAAGCTTGGTGTGCTCCCCGTCAAGAGGACAGTGAAAAATAATAAGTGACCGAATACCGTCAGTTGAGAAATCAGCTGGCGGTATTCTTTATGCTGCAGCTGCAAATGCTGCATGAAATTCCATCGGGCTCATCCGATGAAGCTTTCTCTGAATCCTTTCAGCATTGTAGTAGTGGATATACTCCGTAATCATCCCGACAAGTGCTTCTCGTGACGTGAAACGTCTTCCATAATACTTCTCGCGTTTCAAAATCCCCCAGAACCCCTCCATTGGTCCGTTGTCAATACAATGGGCTACCCTGGACATACTCTGTTTCATATAGTGCTTCTTCAGCCTTGTGCTAAACTGCTTGCCAGTGTATTGGAAACCTCGGTCTGAATGGAACAGGGGTTGCGCATCCGGTTCCAGACGGACAGCTTCATCAAAGGTATCCATTACCAGTGGATTATCGTTATGGTTGCTGATCTGAAAGGCAACGATCCGGCGGTCATATAGATCCAGAATGGCACTCAGGTATACTTTATGGACCTCGATGCCGATATAATACTTGAACTCCGTCACATCGGTCAGCCATTTTTCATTTGGCGCATCCGCGTGAAAGTCCCGGTTCAGGTAATTTTTGGCGATATGCACAGGATCATTCGCTGCTCTTGTGCAGCTTTTTGGTTTCCACTTTATAGTTGACTGGATGCGGTTTTTACGGCATAGCCGAAGGACGCGTTTGTCATTGACGTCTGTATCATATCTTCTGTCAAGTTCATCGCGGATCCTTCGGTACCCCATATCAGGGTGATCTTCGTGGATCTTCTTGATCTTCTCGGAGATCTCCCGATTCTTTTGCTCATTTATGCTTTCCGGATTTTTCAACCACCGATAATACGCAGAACGCGGAACATGAAGTTGACTACAGAGCCGTTCCACAGGAAAATGCCTTTCTTCAGAGAGTTCCCGGATCGCCTGGTATTTATAAAGATGGCGAGTCAGAGATAGCGATCCTTCATCTCTAACTCTCTGACTTTTTTTAACAGTTCAT
>CADBRG010000082.1 GCA_902797015.1 uncultured Lachnospiraceae bacterium | reverse complement strand
TAAACAAATTCCTGTAAGCCTTCTATAACCAACGCGTCGGATTTTATAAGAAAACGGAGCCTTTTCAAAGACTCCGTTCCTTGTCACTATTTTGAACCAAACAGTTTCTTTTTTTCAAAGGGAGCTGCCTGGACGCCGCCCGCATCATATCCGGTATCCGTTATGACACGGCGAAGCTCTCTCTCATCAATGTAATCCTCTGATAAGATCTCTGCCTCACCCTTGCTGCGGGATGCTTTGACTTTTTTTACTTTAAAGTGCTTTCTGATGGCATCCTGGATATGTGTCTCACACATTCCACACATCATGCCGTCAATCTGAATCGTCGTTTTGATCATCATATGCCTCACTTTCTGACTGCCGGTGTTCTGCTATCCTTCGCGTGTTTGTCACCACACGATGCACAGGAGCCACTGCACCCGGCACAATTGCCGCCACAGCCTCCGCTCTTATGACTCTTTCTGATCTCTCTGACCGAAAGCCATACGATTCCGGCTACGATAAGGATTGCTATGATATTTCCCAAGATGACTGGCATAATACAGCTGTCCTCCTCTTTATCACTGATTAGATACCGGCTGCATCAACCGCAGTCAGGCTTCTCTTGCCTTCTTCCGGCTTGTAACCCTTTCTAAACAGCATGTACAGAATCAATATGATCAGTATGATCGCGACTACCGAGCCGACACCGAATGTCAACTCTCCTGAGAACAGGCCGCCAAGCTGGTATACGATCAGCGCAAGTACATACGCCCATAATGTCATATATCCGATTGCTGCCCAGGTCCACTTCGCATTGTTCATCTCTCGCTTGATCGCACCGATCGCTGCAAAGCACGGAGCACAAAGCAGGTTGAATACCATGAATGCGAATGCGGATGCTGCTGTGTAATCTGCTGCTACGCGAGCCCAGATCTGATTTCCTTCTTCTTCTAATTCGCCCTGTGAATCATCATAGTTATACAGGACACCAAACGTACCGACAACTTCTTCTTTTGCAACCAGACCGGTAATCGTTGCTACGGTCGGTTTCCAGCTGCCGAAGCCAAGCGGCTTGAAGATTACAGAAACTCCATTGCCGACCTTTGCCAGGAAGGATGCGTCAGTTGCTGTAACATCTTCTTCCGGGATATCCATCTTGACTGCCAGGTCAGAGACAGTCTGCTCAGAAACGATTGCTTCGTTTTCCCACATTCTGTCAACCATGCCGACATTGCCGTTGATAGAACCGAATGCCTGCAGTGCCCAGATGATGATAGAAGCAACTACGATAACGGATCCTGCACGTTTGATGAAGGACCAGCCGCGCTCCCATGTCGCGCGAAGTACGTTTGAAAGTGCCGGAACATGATAGATCGGCAGCTCCATAACGAACGGTGCCGGCTCGCCGGCAAATGCCTTAAGCTTCTTTAACATGATACCGGAAACGATGATGGAACCGATTCCGATGAAATATGCGGATACTGCTACAAGCGGTGAACCGCCGAAGATCGCGCCTCCGATCAGACCGATGATCGGCATTTTTGCGCCGCAAGGCATAAATGTCGTTGTCATAACGGTCATTCTGCGGTCACGCTCGTTTTCAATCGTACGGGATGCCATAACACCCGGCACGCCACAGCCTGTTGCAACCAGACACGGGATAAAGGACTTTCCGGAAAGTCCGAACTGACGGAAGATACGGTCCATAACGAATGCCACACGGGACATATAACCGATATCCTCAAGGATTGCCAGCAGGAAGAACAGTACTAACATCTGTGGTACGAAACCAAGTACTGCACCAACGCCTGCTACGATACCATCCTGGATCAGGCCGTAAACCGGGCCGTCAGCTGCTACATTCAGTCCGCCGAGCAGCGCGTCGACCGCATTCGGAACCCACGTTCCGAAGATGACATCATTGGTAAAATCTGTTGCCATGGTACCGATCGATACGGTCCAGCCGCCCATCGCGATCGCGTAAACCAGGAACATAACGCCGACAAAGATCGGAAGACCCAGGATACGGTTGGTTACGATCCAGTCGATCTTATCGGATGTTTTCAATGTATGTGATGCATGTTTTTTCTTAACTGCATTGTTGCAAATCTTTGCAGTGTAATTATAACGCTCATTCGTGATGATGGACTCGGAATCGTCATCCAGCTCCGCCTCACAGTCTGCGATATGCTGCTCGATCTCTGCCGCCATATCAGCCGGAAGCTTTAACTCTTCCATGACCTTTTCGTCACGTTCGAACACTTTGATCGCATACCAGCGAAGGTAATGACGCTCTTCCACGAGAGACTCGATGGACTCTTCAATGTGTGCGATCGCATGCTCTACGCTTCCTTCAAAAACATGCGGCATTTCTTCGATCATAGAGGATTTTGCCGCTTCAATCACGGCATTTGCTACCTCATTCACACCCTCTGACTTTAATGCACTCATTTCAAGAACCTTGCAGCCAAGATCCTTCTCAAGCTTTTTGATGTCGATCTTATCGCCATTCTTGCGAACGATATCCATCATGTTGACCGCAACGACGGTCGGAATGCCAAGCTCCAGGAGCTGTGTCGTCAGATAAAGGTTTCTTTCAATGTTGCTTCCGTCTACGATGTTGAGGATCGCATTCGGCTTTTCATTTACAAGATACTGGCGGGATACTACTTCCTCCAATGTGTAGGGAGAAAGAGAATAAATACCCGGAAGGTCCTGGATGATGACTTCTTTATGTCCTCTCAGCTTACCTTCCTTTTTCTCCACGGTTACGCCGGGCCAGTTACCGACGTACTGGTTTGAGCCGGTCAGGTTGTTGAACAGGGTCGTTTTACCACAGTTCGGATTGCCAGCCAAAGCAATTTTCAAACTCATCTCACGTTTTCCTTTCTTACTGCTCGCGGATTATTCTACTTCGATCAGTTCCGCATCCCCTTTGCGGACTGACAGTTCATATCCACGAAGATTTAACTCCATTGGATCCCCGAGTGGTGCCACCTTACGGACAAAGATCTCAACCCCCTTTGTGATCCCCATGTCCATGATGCGGCGCTTTACCGGGCCTTCTCCATGAAGCTTAACCACTTTACAGGTGCCTCCTACAGGCACGTCTTTTAATGTCTTCATAGCGTTCCTTTCTGGCTTAATATTGAATCCGCATAGCCATTTTTTTGTCTAACGCAATCCTTCCTCCCTTTACCTGAAGGATCAGGTTGCCGTTATTGTTTTGAATGACCGTAACAGAATCCCCTTCAATCAGCCCAAGCTCATTGAGATGATGCTTTGTTTCATCTTTTCCGGTGATTCTCTGAATCAGAGCCACCTCACCGGGAGCTGCCATCGTGATCGGTCTCATATGTTTTCCTCCCTTCTTTCACCGGTAATTTAAAAATCTGCACGGTTTCAAAATGATTCAAGGTTAGTTTAGCCTAATATTTTATAGCTGTCAACCACTTTATTTAGTTATGCCTATATTTTATTCTATCTGACAAACTAAAATAAGCTGCCGCGTACTTACGCAACAGCTTATGGGTACATATTTTTAAATTAAAGTGAGAAAACAGCAGTCCTCTTACAGCATTCTCAGGATGACGAGGAACAGAAGGTGGGCCGGATAGAAAATATAGAAGAACCATTTGTGTGCAGGTTTCCCCTTTTTTCCATAATAGAATGCGACCAGAATCACATCCAGCAAAGCCCATGCTTCCTTGGAGCTCTGCAGGATCAATGGGATGATCAGAAGCCCCATCTCAAGAATACGCCAACCGGTTTCGGTATTCTTTTGCCCCTGGTCGGTATGATTTGCCCCGCGCATTTTCACAGCATAGGTTTTTATCGCATATGCGATCAGGATCGATGCGACACCATATCCGTGATAATCCACTTCCAGCGTATTGCCAAGCCAGATAAACGCAAATGCGATCAGCACCGCGATCACCATACCCGCAGATCCGTATGCCGTTTTTTGCAAAAACAAGTCGATCACGATCATGGCAAAAAGCCCGATCGCAAGTGTGAACATGACATTCTGGTAAGAAAACTCAACCAGCTTTCCCGCAGACGGCGCGAGATTCCCGAATCGGAATCCCATGTCAAACGGAATCTCTGAGATCAGACCAAAGAGAATGATACGGCTAAGGTATTTCCAACGGTTTCTCGTCAGGTAAAAGCCCTCAACCAGAAGAAAAACGAATAACGGAAATGCCAGACGTCCAAAATACTGCAGTCCCTCATACATACTTAACAGCATGCCCCTGTGCTGCGCGACCCACATCCCGGTCCCGGGCACAGCACCATTCAGCACTGCCGACAGGTAGATCTTGGCAAAGTGATCGCAGAACATGGAAACAAGCGCGATCCATTTGATCAGCCGTGTCGTAATATGGAATTGTACATTTTCTCCTGCCTGCTGCATGATCCGGTTCCTCTGACGAAACAATATCTTCCAAAATTAAATTCAGTATATCTGCGGTGATTCAGTGTGTCAAATCTGTGTCCCTCTTGCGAAACCCGCACTTTCGGTATATCATCGACTACATATACATCAGATAACATTGGAGGCGTTCATGAACGATATACAGATTACGGAAACAATTGATCAGATCCGCTCTGCCTGGGGCAACCGTACGGCAAAGGTGCGCGCATGGAATAACCGGCGCGGGTCTTCGGTCCTGATCCCTCTGATCCGCAAAGATAATTCCTGGCATCTTCTGTTCGAAGTACGTGCACTGGATCTGGATGCGCAGCCCGGCGAAGTATGTTTTCCCGGCGGCAGGATCGAGCCGGGCGAGACGCCAACAGAAGCAGCTGTCCGTGAAACCATGGAGGAACTGCTGGTAGAAAAAAGTCAGATTGAAGTGCTTGCACCACTCGATGCACTCCCCGGCCCCGGCGGACCATCGATCTGGCCGGTACTCGGTATCCTTTCTGATTATAAAGATACCTGGTCTGAAGAAGAGGTGGATCATACCTTTACCGTTCCGCTCTCCTATTTTCTGGAAACCGAACCGGAAATCTATGACACCCTGCAGGTAACAATCCCGGGCGAAGATTTCCCGTTTGAGAAAATCCCCGGCGGGCGGGATTATCCCTGGAAGAAAAAGCACTACACCGTTATGTTCTATACAGAGACCGATCCGCTGATCTGGGGTATCACGGCAAAGATCATCCGGCTGATGTTAGAAGACATACAGACATTACTGCATTAATTATATAAGACTATACAAAAAGGGCTGATCATTTTCGATCAGCCCTTTCTTTGAAACTACATTGATTCTCTTGTCATATGATTCTGACAAATACTTTTATTTCTCACCCGGCATCTTCCATGCATGCAGGTCCGTATGGAGCAGATGCTCTGCCAGCTCGGAGAGCGGCTCTCCCAGGAAGTTCTGATAGCATGCTACGACAGACGGATTCTCATGTGAGAACCGAAGCGGCAGGTTCTTATCGAGTGTGTAAAGAACCGGCGCACGGTCTACATACATATCATACTGGTTGTGGATCGGATGTCCACCACCGCCGACACAGCCGCCCGGGCAAGCCATCACTTCTACGAAATGATAGGAAACTTCGCCATTACGCAGTGCGTTCAACAGTTTGTCTGCATTGCCGAGTCCATGTACGACCGCTACCTTCAGATCGATTCCCGGAAGTTTATAGGTCGCTTCTTTCCAGCCGTCCATACCACGAACGTCAACAAATGTGCTGTCCGGATCCGGCTCTTCGCCTGTCACAAAGAAATATGCAGAACGAACTGCTGCTTCCATAACACCGCCGGTTGCGCCGAAGATAACTGCTGCGCCGGTACCGGTTCCAAGCGGAACGTCCATCTGCTCTTCCGGAACAGCTGCCGGCATAACCTGCATCATCTTGATCAGACGGTCTACCTCGCGGATCGTCAGGGATGCATCCACATCCGGGTCGCCGCAGGCATCATTCATATTCGGATATGCACACTCAGCCTTCTTTGCAAGACACGGCATGATCGATACGCAGAAGATCTTCTTCGGATCGATATCCAGGATCTTTGCATAATAGGATTTTGCGATCGCGCCAAACATCTGCTGCGGGGATTTCGAAGTAGAGATCTGATCTACGAAATCCGGATGATGTGCTTTTGCGAAACGCACCCATCCCGGACAGCAGGATGTAAACATCGGGAACTTCTCATTTTCTGCGTTCTTTACTTTCTCAAGGAACTCATTTGCTTCCTCAAGGATCGTAAGGTCAGCGGAGAAGTTGGTATCAAATACATAATCAAAGCCGACACGGCGCATGCATGCAGCCAGACGCTCTACAGTAGCGAACTCCGGTGATAAGCCGAATGCCTCACCCCAGGAGGAACGAACCGCCGGTGCGATCTGTACGAGTGTTACGATCTCCGGATCATCGATCGCATCCAGAATCCTCTGCGTGTCATCGCGCTCTTTCAGTGCGTTAACCGGGCAATGCGTGATACACTGGCCGCAAAGTGCGCACTGAGAATCTTCCAGATTATAGTAATCTCTGACATCCACGGTTACGCGTGCGCCTGAGTTAACAACATCCCAGATGTTGCTGTGCTGGATCTTCTCGCAAACCTGGATACAGCGCATGCACTTGATGCACTTCTGATTATCGCGGATCAGCGGGAAATCCGGGTTGCCGCTATTCTTCGGCAGATGCTTCTCATACGGCAGATCCTGAATGTTCAGATCATTTGCCAGCTCCTGCAGTGCACAGTTGCCGCTGCGGGTACAGGTTGCACAGTTTGAATTGTGCTCTGAAAGAATCAGCTCTACGTTTGATTTTCTGGTATCACGAACCTTTTTCGTGTTCGTGTGGATTACCATGCCTTCTTCAACTACATTGTTACAGGAAGCAAACAGCTTGTCTCTTCCTTCCACTTCTACTACACAGACACGGCATGCGCCGACTTCATTTAAGTCTTTCCAGTAGCAGAGTGTCGGGATCTTGATGCCGGCACTTGCAGCCGCATTCAAAATCGTTGTATTTTCCGGTACGGAAACCTGTTTTCCGTCAATCGTAAGATTTACCATGTGCGTACTCTGCCTCCTTTCATCTTGCCCATGCCGAAGTGGTCACAGTGCAGACAGCGACCGGACTCCTGATGTGCCTCTTCCTCAGACATGCAATATTCTACGATATTAAAGTCTTTGATGCTCTCCGGTGCCGGACGCTCGAGCATGTCAACACGTCCCCAAGGTGCTCTGTCAACCAGACGGATCGGCGGGATCTCGATATCATTCGGAAGGACATGATGGAAACCAAGATACTCGTCAATATTTGCTGCCGCTACTTTACCACCGGCGATCGCACGGATTACGGTAGCCGGACCTGTAACAGCATCACCACCGGTGAATACACCAGGCATATAGGAAATGTGTGTTGTATTGTCAACAACGAATGTGCCCTTCTTTGTGAGCGGAAGGCCAATCTCGTTAAATGCCATTGCATCGATATCCTGACCGATCGCTACAAGGATCTGATCACATGCAATGCGCTCTTCTTCTGCCTTGGTCGGAATAACCGTCGGGCGGCCACCCTTGATCGCGCTGACCATCTGCGGCTGTACCCAAAGTGCAACTGCATTGCCGTCAGCATCGGTCTCAATGCGGGACGGTGCTTTCAGCTCAAGCAGCTGACATCCATCTGCTACAGCGCCTTCGATCTCGATCGTCTGTGCCGGCATATCTTTGCGTCTGCGGCGGTATACGATCTTAACAGTCTTCGCGCCGAGACGGACTGCGGAACGGGCAACGTCCATTGCAACGTTACCACCGCCGACAACGACGATATCCATTCCTGTAAAGTCAGGTGCTTCTTCATCACCGATATCACGAAGCAGGGTTACTGCGGAAACAACACCCTTTGCGTCATCACCTTCGATGCCAAGCTTCTTGCCTGCATGTGCACCGATCGGAAGATAAACTGCATCATGAGCCGAGCGAACTTCTTCAAACGTAATATCTTTACCAACGGAGATCTCACGTTTTACTTCGATACCAAGATCCAGGATCGCCTGAATCTCACGATTTAAGATTTCTCTCGGATAACGATATGCCGGGATACCATAGCGAAGCATACCGCCGAGCATCTTTCTCTGCTCGTAGATTGTTACGCTGTGTCCCATCAGACGCAGGAAGTAAGCAGTTGTCAGGCCAGCCGGGCCACCACCGATGACACCAACACTCTTGCCGGTATCCGGCATCGGTTCCGGTAATTTGATCTCGCCTTCATGCTCTACTGCGAACCGTTTCAGGCCGCGGATGTTGATCGCGTCATCCACAAAGCTGCGGCGACACTGTGCCTCGCACGGATGCTCACAGATCAGACCACAGGTTGCCGGAAGCGGATTCGTCTTACGGATCAGATTAACCGCATCTGCATAACGGCCTTCATGTACCAGAGCAATATAACCCGGGATATCAACATGTGCCGGGCACTGTGATACGCACGGAACACCATGATCGGTATTCGAACAACGATGATTGTGAATATGCTCTTCAAAATCATCACGGAATCCACGGATTCCCTTTAATGCCATTTTGGCTGCCTCAAAGCCAATGGCACAGTCAGCAGAATAGTAGATCGACCGAGCTGTGTTCTCGATGTCTTCCAATGTCTGCTCATCTGCCTCGCCATCCAGTACGGAATTGATCAGCTCCGATAACCGCAGAAGTCCCACACGGCACGGAACACATTTTCCACAGGATTGTGAGTGACAGAATTTTACGAAAGAAGCGATAAAATCTACCGGACAAGCCCCATACTGACCGGCAGCTACCCGATGCTCAAGATCGCGATTCAGTTCGTCGATGAGCTTCTCGGCATCGCTTTTTTCAATCACCTGAAGTCTGCTCATAAATGTCCCCCCTCTTTTCATTATTATACTTTATCAATTTGACGTGATGCCATATATCGATATTATACCAGATGACTACTATATTAGTCTCTTCTAACATGCAAGAAACTTTCCAACCAATAGTTGTACAGATAAAGATTTCAGTTGTGTCAAATGTACAGTGTCTGTATTTTGTAACAATTAGTTTACTTTTTTG
>CADBRG010000081.1 GCA_902797015.1 uncultured Lachnospiraceae bacterium | reverse complement strand
AGAGATCCAGATCGTTGCGGAAAACATCCTGAAGATCAAGAAAAAGTTAAATGAGATCCTCGCAGAGAATACAGGAAAACCGTATGATGTGATCGCAGCAGATACGGAGCGTGACAATTATATGTCTGCAGATGAAGCAAAAGAATATGGCATCATCGATGCAGTAATCAAGAACAGAGTGGGAGAATAATATGCCCGGAAGAATCAACGACGATAATATCCAATGCTCTTTCTGCGGAAAGGGAGATCACCAGGTCCGTAAGCTCATCGCGGGTCCGAACGGTGTGTTCATCTGTGATGAATGTATCGATATCTGCAATGAGATCATGGATGAAGAGCTGAGCCGCTTTACGCATGATGGCGGCCTGGAGATCAATCTGTTAAAGCCGGAAGAGCTCAAAGCTTTCCTGGATGAATATGTCATCGGACAGGACGAAGCAAAGAAGGTGCTTTCCGTTGCCGTATACAATCATTACAAGCGGATCCAGGCGCTCGACAAATCAGACGTAGAGCTGCAAAAGAGCAACATCCTGATGCTTGGCCCGACCGGATCCGGAAAGACACTGCTTGCACAGACACTGGCGAAGATCTTAAATGTGCCGTTTGCGATCGCGGATGCGACGACCCTGACGGAAGCCGGCTATGTCGGTGAGGATGTAGAGAACATTCTTTTAAAGATCATTCAGGCAGCGGATTATGATATTGACCGTGCACAGTACGGCATCATTTATATTGACGAGATCGATAAGATCACACGAAAATCCGAAAATGCTTCGATCACGAGAGACGTATCCGGTGAGGGTGTGCAGCAGGCACTTTTAAAGATCGTAGAGGGAACGGTCGCATCTGTTCCGCCGCAGGGCGGCAGAAAGCATCCGCAGCAGGAGCTGATCCCGATCGATACGACGAATATCCTCTTTATCTGCGGCGGTGCGTTTGAGGGAATCGATAAGATCATCGAAGCACGTGTCGGACAGAGCTCGATGGGATTCAACGCTGAGATCTATGATAAGAGCGAAGTGAATATCAACGATGTATTAAAGCAGGCCCTTCCGCAGGACTTCATCAAATACGGCATGATTCCGGAGTTTGTCGGACGTGTGCCGGTTACCGTTTCCTTAGAGGAGCTTGATGAAGAAGCGATGGTCCGCATCTTAAAAGAGCCTAAGAATGCACTCTTAAAACAGTACCAGAGACTGTTTGAGCTTGACGGTGTGGAGCTTTCGTTTGACGAAGAGGCGATCCGCGCGATCGCAAAGAAGACGCTCGACAGAAAGACAGGCGCCCGCGGACTGCGAGCGATCATGGAGAGTGTCATGATGGATCTGATGTACCGGATCCCGTCTGATGAGACGATCGCTTCCGTCAGAATCACGGAAGGCTGTGTCAACGGCACAGATGAGCCTGTGATCCAATACATCGAAGCAGAGCTGGATGATGCGATATGATCATTAAAAAAGCAGAATTAGAGACCGTATGCGGTTATACGAGCAAAATTCCGGAAAACACCCTGCCGGAGATCGCGTTTGCCGGAAAATCAAACGTCGGCAAGTCATCGCTGATCAATACGCTGCTTGAGAGAAAGAGCCTTGCGAGGACATCCTCTCAGCCGGGTAAGACGCAGACCATCAATTTTTACAACATCAATGATGTGATGTATCTGACGGATCTGCCGGGATACGGGTATGCGCGCATTACGGTTTCCGAAAAAGAAAAATGGGGCGAGATGATCGAGAATTATCTCCACACCTCCACACAGCTGAAGGCAGTCTTTTTGCTGATCGACATCCGTCATCAGCCATCCGATAATGACTGCCAGATGTACAACTGGATGGTCTATCAGGGATTTTATCCCATCATCATCGCAACCAAAGCCGATAAGTTAAAGCCGGCAGAGATCAAAGACAGCATCTTTGTGATCCGTAACATCTTAGAAGTAGACGAAGATACGATTGTGCTGCCGTTTTCTGCTGTTACAGGACAGGGAAAAGAAGAAATCTGGTCCCTGATGGAGGAGCTGATCGGCTACGAGGAAGCGCCGGAACCGGAGCAGGTGCAAAAGACCAGGGATCCGAATAAGAAACCGCGCTGGAAGGATACCGGGAAGCCGGTTGCCAAAAAGACGGCAAAGCGCCGTGAAAAGACAAACCCAGGAAAGAAGAAATCCGGGAAAAAGAAGAAATAGCAACTACCTGCATTTTTTGTGCAGTGTACCATTGAAGCACTAAAAAAGGAGGACAGTATTATGGCAGAAATGATTTTTACAGACGAGAACTTTCAGGCAGAGGTTATGGAAAGTGACATTCCGGTCCTGGTAGATTTTTATGCGGACTGGTGTGGCCCGTGTAAAATGATGGCACCGATGATCGAGCAACTTGCCGAGGAGTATGCAGGCAAGGTTAAGATTGGTAAGATCAACGCAGAAGACAATCCGGATACGGCCGAGAAATTTGATATCATGTCGATCCCGACTTTCGTATTCATCAAGAACGGAGAGATGGTTGAGTCCATGACCGGCGGAACCACAAAGCAGGTACTGGCACAGAAACTTGACGCAATGCTGTAAGAAGACAGCACGGAGGGATGACAATGTATGATCTGATCATTATCGGTTCCGGTCCTGCGGGAATGACCGCGGCGATCTATGGAGCCAGAGCAGAACTTGACATGATCGTGATTGAGAAAAACTTCATGAGCGGCGGTCAGGTCATCAATACCTATGAAGTAGATAATTATCCGGCGCTGCCGGGTATTTCCGGCATCGATCTGTCGATGAAGATGCGTGAGCATTGTGACAATCTGGGTGTCAATTTCGTGACAGACGAAGTGACCGGAGTAGAAGACCTCGGAGATAAAAAACTGGTCAAAACCGTGCAGGGAGAGTATGAGGCAAAAGCTGTTTTACTTGCATCCGGCGCGGACCACAGCAGACTGGGAATCCCAGGGGAGGACACCTTTGGCGGCAGAGGCGTATCCTACTGTGCAACCTGTGACGGTGCGTTTTTCAGAAACAAGACAACAGCCGTGATCGGCGGTGGAAATGTGGCAGTAGAGGATGCGATCTATCTGGCAAACCTTTGTGAAAAGGTTTACGTGGTGCACAGAAGAGATGAGTTGCGCGCAGATAAAGTGCTGCAGAAGAAGCTTCTTTCACTCGATAATGTTGAGATGGTATGGAATTCCAATGCTGTCCGGATAGAGGGTGAAAAGAAGACAGAGCGCCTGATCGTGAAGGATAAGTTCACGGAAGCAGAGCGTACACTCGATGTTGACGGCGTGTTTGTGGCAGTCGGCATCGTACCGAATGCAGAGCCGTTTAACGGTATTGCCGACCAGGACAAGGCAGGATATTTCATCGCCGGAGAAGATGGCGCAACCAGTACGCCGGGCATCTTTGTGGCAGGAGATCTTCGTGCGAAATCACTTCGCCAGATCATCACTGCGGCCGGAGATGGCGCGAACGCAATCCATGCGATTCAGCAATATCTGCTGCATTGACAAAAATTCTAATACATTCCAGGAGGATAGCAGGAGTGAAACTATTAGCAAAAACATATGACCCTAAAGGTTTGGAAGACCGTCTTTATCAGAAGTGGGAGGATGGTCATTATTTCCATGCGGAGCCGAATCCCGACAAAAAACCGTTTACCATCGTGATGCCACCGCCAAATATCACCGGCCAGCTTCATATGGGACACGCGCTGGATAATACCATGCAGGATATCCTGACACGGTTTAAGAGAATGCAGGGATACGAGGCACTCTGGCAGCCGGGTACGGATCATGCAGCGATCGCGACGGAAGTTAAGGTTATTGAAAGCCTGAAAGAGCGCGGGATCGATAAGGATGATCTGACAAGGGAAGAGTTTTTGAAATATGCCTGGGAGTGGAGAGAAGAGTATGGCGGACGGATCGTTCGTCAGTTAAAGAAGCTCGGTTCCTCTGCTGACTGGGAGCGGGAGCGCTTTACTATGGATGAGGGCTGCTCTGCCGCTGTCAAGGAAGTATTCCTGCGCCTGTATGATAAGGGCTATATT
>CADBRG010000080.1 GCA_902797015.1 uncultured Lachnospiraceae bacterium | reverse complement strand
CGCTTTGGCAGAAACCGGTTTGTGCTGGAAACCTTTGTGCGCTTCGGTGCGCCGGAGGATATTCTTTATGATGCAAAGCCGCATATCGGCACAGATATTCTGATCCATGTCATTTCCGGCATGCGGGAAGAAATGAAGGCCCTTGGTGCCCGCATTTTTTATGAGTCTGCCCTGACGGATCTTGTAATACAGGATTCTGTCTTAAAAGGGATCGTCATCAATCATGACAGGCAGATGGAAACGGATGCATGTATCCTGGCTGTCGGACACAGTGCACGCGATACTTTTCGTATGCTGTCTGCGCGGGATATTCCGATGGAAGCAAAGCCGTTTGCTGTGGGCTTAAGGATCGAGCATCCGCAGGCGCTTCTCGATGAGCGTCAATACGGTTACGGGCATTCGGATCTTTTGCCGCGTGCTTCCTATAAACTCACCGGACGGACCAGTGCCGGGCGGAGTGCCTATACGTTCTGCATGTGTCCGGGCGGATATGTCGTCAATGCGGCTTCCGGCCCGAACCAGACGGTCGTCAATGGGATGAGTGACCGTGCGCAGGACAGTCCGAATGCAAACAGTGCAGTTGTGCTGGGGATACCTGTTTCTGAATTCGGAAATGCAGATGATCCGCTTGCCGGAATCGCATTTCAGGAAGCGTTGGAGCAAAAAGCGTGGGAGCTTGGAAATGGTATGATTCCGCAGCAGCTGTTTGAAGATTTTGAACAGAATACGGTTTCGTCATCCTACGGGGCATATGATTCCTGTACCAAGGGGAAAACCGTTTTCGCAAATCTGAGAAATCTGTTTTCAGAGGAGATGAACGCAGATTTTCAGGAAGCGGTACATTTATTTGGAGAAAAGATCAAAGGATTTGACCGGCCGGACGCGATCCTGTCCGGAGTAGAAAGCAGGACATCGTCTCCGGTCAGAGTCTTACGGGATGAATGCTGCGAAAGCACACTTAACGGATTGTATCCATGTGGAGAAGGTGCAGGCTATGCGGGAGGCATTACTTCCGCGGCAATGGACGGTCTCCGGTGTGCCCAGGCGCTGCTTGAAGGCAGATAAGCGCTTTCGCTAGGAGGAATTATGTCAGAATTGACACCAATGATGAAAAATTATCTTGCGACGAAGGAAGAATACCCGGATTGTATTCTTTTCTACCGGCTTGGTGATTTTTATGAAATGTTTTTTGACGATGCGAAGCTGGTCTCAAAGGAGCTTGAGTTGACGCTGACCGGGAAATCCTGCGGATTAGAGGAGCGCGCACCGATGTGCGGTGTTCCCTATCATGCGGCAGAAAGCTATCTGAACAGACTTGTTTCAAGAGGATATAAGGTAGCGATCTGTGAGCAGGTCGAGGATCCGAAGCTGGCAAAGGGACTCGTCAAAAGAGAAGTGGTACGCATCGTCACACCCGGTACGAATCTGGATCCGGGCGGACTCGATGAGACCAGGAACAATTATATTATGTCGGTCTTTTATGCCGATGGAGCATACGGGATCTCATTGGCAGACGTTACGACTGCAGACTTTTTGGTGACGGAAGTGGATGAGGAGCGGGCATTCCTCGATGAATTAAGCAAGTTTTCCCCTTCCGAGATCATCTGTAACGATGCATTCTTTATGAGCGGAATCAGCAGGGAAGATCTCGAGGAACATTATAATATCCGTGTTTCCGCACTCGATGCATGGTACTTTACGAATGATACGGCGATTTCCACGCTGACGGAGCATTTTCATGTTTCTTCGCCGGCAGGACTTGGCCTGTCTGATTATGAGAGTGGTGTGATCGCGGCAGGTTCCCTTCTTCGGTATCTGTATGATACGCAGAAGAACTCGCTTGCCCATATGTCTAAGATCGAGCCGTATTCGACCGGAAAATACATGATCCTCGATTCCTTTACGAGACGGAATCTCGAGCTGACTGAAACGCTTCGTGAAAAAGAAAAGCGGGGCTCCCTGTTATGGGTTTTGGATAAGACCAAAACCGCAATGGGTGCACGTCTTTTACGATCCTATTTAGAGCAGCCGCTGTTATCAAAGGCAGAGATCAACCAGAGACTCGATGCCGTATCCGAACTGTATCAGAATATGATCACCAGGGAGGAGCTGCGGGAATATCTGAATCCTGTCTATGATCTGGAACGTCTGATCAGCAGGGTTGTTTACCAGACGGCAAATCCGAGAGACCTGATCGCATTCCGTCAGTCTCTTTCCATGCTGGCACCGATCCGGGCACTCTTGAGTGAATTGACCTCACCATTGCTCCGGGAGGTCTATGAGATGATTGATCCCCTGGAGGACATCGTTTCCCTGATCGAGGCTTCGATCAACGATGAGCCGCCGATCACGGTACGCGAAGCCGGGATCATTAAGCAGGGCTACCATGAAGAGGTTGACAGACTCCGCGAAGCCGGTACAAAAGGCAAAGAGTGGCTTGCGACGATCGAGGAAGAGGAGCGTGAGAAGACCGGCATCAAAAATTTGAGGATCAAATACAATAAGGTCTTTGGATATTATCTGGAAGTGACAAATTCCTATAAGGATCTTGTTCCGGATTACTTTATCAGAAAGCAGACCCTGACCAATGCAGAGCGTTATATCACACCGGAATTAAAGACGATGGAGGATGAGATCCTCGGCGCGTCCGACAGGCTCAATACGCTTGAATATGATCTGTTTTGTGAGATCCGCAACCGGATCGGCGCTGAGGTCGTGAGGATCCAGCAGACGGCAAAGGCAGTGGCGATCCTTGATGTGATCGCATCCCTTGCGTATGTGGCGGAACGAAACGGATATGTCAGACCGACGATCAATGAGAGCGGCTCGATCAAAATTACCGAGGGACGCCATCCGGTCGTTGAAAAGATGATGAAAAACGATCTGTTTATCCCGAACGATACGATGCTTGACCAGAAGAAAAACCGGATCGCGATCATCACCGGTCCGAATATGGCCGGTAAGTCTACCTATATGCGTCAGAATGCGCTGATCGTTCTGATGGCACAGATCGGCAGCTTTGTACCTGCCAAAAAGGCTTCGATCGGCATCACGGACAGGATCTTTACCAGGGTAGGCGCATCGGATGATCTGGCCTCCGGACAGAGTACGTTCATGGTTGAGATGACCGAGGTTGCGAACATCTTAAGAAATGCAACGCCGAAAAGCCTCCTGATCCTGGATGAGATCGGGCGCGGAACGAGTACGATCGACGGTCTTTCCATTGCATGGGCGGTCGTAGAATATATCAGTGATCCCAAAATACTGGGTGCAAAGACATTATTTGCAACACACTATCATGAGCTGACAGAGCTGGAAGGTAAGCTGGATAATGTAAACAATTACTGCATCGCAGTCAAAGAACGCGGAGATGATATCGTATTCCTTCGGAAGATCGTCCCGGGCGGTGCGGATAAGAGCTTTGGTATCCAGGTGGCAAAGATTGCCGGCGTTCCGGACGCAGTGATCAGGCGCGCAAAAGAAATCAGTGATGAGCTTGCAAACAGTGAATCTGGATTCTACTCCGGTCATTTTACGATCCCGGAGAAGAAAGAACAATCCAAGATGAAGCAGTCGGTGGAACTGGAGCAGTTCTCGCTGTTTGATACAGTCAAGGATGATACGATCATCGAGGAGCTTCGCTCTGTCAACATTTCGACCATGACACCGTTGGAAGCGTTGAACAAATTGCACGAGCTGCATAACAAGGTAAAGAACAGGTGGTAGAAGAATGGCAATGCCGCAGATTGAGCTGTTAGACCAGCAGACAATAGATCAGATCGCCGCGGGTGAAGTGGTAGAACGTCCTGCATCCGTCGTCAAAGAACTGGTGGAAAATGCGATCGATGCCGGTGCGGACACCATTACGGTGGAGATTCGCGATGGCGGAACATCTCTGATTCGTGTGACCGATAACGGCTGCGGAATCGATATGGAGCAGATCCGTCGTGCATTTTTGAGACACAGTACGAGCAAGATCCGCACAGCGGAAGACCTGACAGGCGTCAGATCACTCGGTT
>CADBRG010000079.1 GCA_902797015.1 uncultured Lachnospiraceae bacterium | reverse complement strand
CCGCGCTTTACACTGGTTGGAGCGACGACAAGAGCAGAACTCCTGACAGCACCCCTGCGCGACCGGTTCGGGATCATCTCTCATATGGAATATTATACGGTTCCGGAGCTTGAGACCATCATTCACCAGTCCGCTAACGTGCTCGGCGTTGCCATCGAGCCGGAGGGCGCGCATGAGATGGCATCGAGATCACGCGGGACACCACGTCTTGCAAATCGTCTGTTAAAGCGTGTCCGCGATTTTGCGCAGATCAAGTACGAGGGTGTGATCACAAAGGAGATCGCTTCGCTGGCACTGGATCTTCTGGAAGTCGACAAGCTTGGTCTTGATAAAAATGACAGGATGATCCTGCGGACGATCATGGAGAAGTTTTCCGGAGGCCCGATCGGGCTGGATACCCTTGCGGCTGCGATCGGTGATGACGCAGGTACGATCGAGGATGTTTATGAACCGTATCTTGTGCAGAACGGACTGATCAACCGCACACCGCGCGGAAGAATGGCGACAGAATTTGCCTATCGTCATTTCGGGGTTCCGTATCCGGATGCGGAATAGAGTTGCAGGTTAAGGAGGAGGATAGTATGTTTGAAAAATCCAATACACAGGTTGTGATCCAGGGCAAGATCCTGACAATGGCAGGTTATGAAAAGGAAGAATATCTGCAGAGCATCGCTTCTTATCTGAATAAAAAGGATCAGGAGTTAAAAGAGCAGACCAAGGGAAAGCGGATCACGAGTGACCTGTATTCCATTTACCTGCAGATCAATATTGCAGACGAACTGATGAAGGCGAGAGAGCAGATCACGCAGCTCGAAGATGATGTTCGCAAAAAGGATGAGGAGCTGGCACTGGCAAGACAGCAGATCGCAGCACTCACCGTACAGAATGAGGAACTGAAGAAAAAACCGGAGGGAGAGAATGCGTAAGCATGAGCTTTTGGCACCGGCCGGCTCGATCGGGATCGCAAAGGCGGTACTGGATGCGGGGGCCGATGCTGTATATCTGGCGGGAGAAGCTTTTGGTGCCCGTGCCTATGCTGCAAATCTGTCAGGAGATGAACTGGCAGAAATCATTGATTATGCCCATATGCACGGGAAAAAGGTCCATCTGACAGTCAATACGCTTTTGAAAAACCGGGAATTGGAAGAAACGTTGTTTTCCTATATCAGACCAGTGTATGAACATGGACTGGATGCTGTGATTGTGCAGGATTTCGGCGTTCTTTCTTTTTTGCACAGGAATTTTCCGAAGCTTTCCCTGCATGCAAGCACACAGACATCTGTAACGACACGGTATGGCGCAGCGTTTTTAAAAGAAAACGGTGCCGAGCGGATCGTAACAGCCAGAGAGCTGACGTTAGAAGAAATCCGGGCGCTTTATGATGCGACCGGAATGGAAATCGAGAGCTTCATACACGGTGCGCTTTGCTATTGCTATTCAGGGCAGTGCCTGATGAGTAGCCTTTTTGGCGGCCGGAGCGGCAATCGCGGCAGATGCGCACAGCCGTGCCGCCTGCCATACGGATTAGAGGATGCCAACGGGCAAAAGATGAAGACAGGAGCAGGTTATCCGTTGAGTCCGAAGGATCTTTGCGCTCTCGATCTTCTTCCCGCACTTTGCGATGCCGGTGTGTTTTCCTTTAAGATCGAAGGCCGGATGAAGCAGATCGAATATGCGCAGGGCGTGACGGCTGTTTATCGCCGGTATCTTGATCTATATGAACAGGCACCGGAGGAGTACCGTGTGGAGGATGCAGACAGAAAGCATCTGTTATCGCTCGGAAACCGCAGTGGTTTTACAAAAGGATACTATGAGAAGCCCTGGGGCAGACACATGCTGTCTGATAAAGATTCCTCCCATTCCGGGCAAAAAGACGGGCAGGAAGAACCTGTGAAGGCTGCTTTGCCAAACGTAAACATGGAAGCTTCTTTTTACGTCGGAGAACCCATGCTGCTTTCCGTCAGCGGCCTGGGGAAAACGGTTTCCTTAACAGGAGATGTCGTGCAGGAAGCTGCAAAACAGCCGCTTGTGAAAGAGGATCTGATCAGGCGTCTGGCAAAGGTGGGGGACTCCGGATTTTCGGCAGGGGATATATCTGTCAGGATGGGAGAAAACTGCTTTTTGCCGGTCGGCGCGATCAACCGGGTTCGCAGGGAAGCGCTGGTTGCGCTCAGGGAGAGCATTCTTTCTGACACCAGACGCGTATGTGAGAGTGATACGCCGCTGTTTGCGAAGGATCAGGCAGAGGACGAAGCGTCTGCAAATGAACCGGGACTTTGTATTCAGATCACCAAAAAGGAGCAGCTGGATCCTGTCCTTTCGGAAAGCAGGCCGGATCTCGTGCTTTTAGATATTGGGGACTATGATGCCGGGCTGCTTGCCGATCTGGCAAGTGACGTTCGCAAGTGCGGAAGTAAGGCAGGAATCTGTCTGCCGTATTGCCTGCGTGAGGAAGGGACAAAACGGATCGAGGCGCTTTTAAAGGAGGTTTCATTTGATGAATACCTGGCCCGAAGCTATGACAGCCTCGGACTCTTGCTTTCTCTTGGCATCGATAGAGAAAAAATCCGTCTGGATGCCGGCGTCTATGTCTTTTCGCAGGAAACGGCGGCAGCATTTGCACTGCAGGGGATCCGAAAGTATACGATGTCCTATGAGCTGAACAAAAAAGAGTTGAGATATCAACAAAAGCAGGGCGCAATGCTGTCTGTTTACGGCAATATTCCGCTGATGATCTCGGCGCAATGCGTCTATCGGAATTATGTGTCCTGTAAAAAAATGAACGCCGGTGAAAGAGATTCTGAAGTCTTTCTTAAGGATCGTTATGGGAATCGTTTTTTCGTTGACGCAAGATGTGAAGACTGCTATAACATAATCTATAATAACAAACCGCTGTATTTGCTGGATCAAAAGGATGAGATCAAAAAGATCAGACCTGCTTATATGAGACTGAGCTTTACAACCGAAAGCAGCCGGCAGATCCGACAGATCTTATCGGAGGCAACCGGCGGGAACGGAAACTTTGATGACCGGTATACACGCGGTCATTATAACCGGGGAGTCGAATAATATATGGTTCATGTACTGACAGAATTATCAAAATATCTTGTGATCATATTGTTCGCGGTCTATACGCTTTCAAGCTTTACGGTGCTCTTTCGGAAAACAGATCCCGACAGAGAGCGGAGGGTCTTTATCAGACAGGCAGTCTGTATGTATGCACTGCATTTTCTCTGCTACCTTGTGATCTTTGCAGTCGAGCAGGAGGGAAAAATCTGGGCACTGTATCTGGGCGAGGTCGGGCTGACGCTTGTGATTTATCTGATCTACCGGATCATTTACCAGAATGCGGACCGTCTGATCGTGCATCACATGTGCATGCTGATGCTGATCGGATTTGCAGAGCTGACGAGGCTTGATTTTGAAGCGGCCCTGCATCAGTTTGAAGTGGCGATCCTTGCTGTTGTGATCACGGCATTTGTACCGCGCGTTGTGGTCCACGCGCATTTTATCAGAAAGCTGACATGGCTTTATGGCGTGATCGGTATCCTGGTGCTCGGCGCGGTGCTGGTTTTGGGCAGCGTGACGTATGGTGCCAAGATTTCATTTACCGTCGCGGGAATCACACTGCAGCCT
>CADBRG010000078.1 GCA_902797015.1 uncultured Lachnospiraceae bacterium | reverse complement strand
TGAGATCCCGTGCGGCAAATACGGTACGCTCGCTAAATATGTACCGGACGGCGACTATGTGGTCATCAAGTTCGCACGCTGGGCATTTGAGAAGTTCAAGGGTGCGCAGGACAAGCTCGGTACGCAGATGCGTGCTGTGGGCGAGGTCATGAGCATCGGCAAGACCTACAAGGAGGCCTTCCAGAAGGCCATCCGTTCGCTGGAGACCGGCCGCTACGGTCTGGGCTTTGCGAAGGATTTCCATGAGAAGTCCAAGGACGAGCTGCTCGGCATGCTGCACTATCCGACCAGCGAGCGCCAGTTCATCATTTATGAAGCCCTGCGCAAGGGTGCGACCATCGACGAGATCTATGATCTCACCAAGATCAAGCACTACTTCCTGCAGGAGATGAAGGAGCTTGTGGAGGAGGAGGAAGCGCTCCTCGCCAAGAAGGGCGCTGTTCCGGAGACTTCGGTGCTCCTTCAGGCAAAGCTCGACGGCTTCTCTGACCGCTATCTGAGCCAGCTCCTCGAGGTATCCGAGGAGGAGATCCGCAATGCCCGCTATGCTGCCGGCATCAAGGAGGCATGGGAGGGCGTTCACGTATCCGGTACGGAGAATGCGGCTTACTACTATTCGACCTATCACCTCGGCGAGGACAAGTCGCCCTGCAATACCGAGAAGCCGAAGATCATGATTCTCGGCGGCGGCCCGAACAGAATCGGCCAGGGTATCGAGTTTGACTACTGCTGCGTACACGCTGCAATGTCCTTAAAGAAGCTTGGTTTTGAGACCATCATCGTAAACTGCAACCCGGAGACCGTTTCCACCGATTACGATACATCCGACAAACTCTATTTCGAGCCGCTGACACTGGAAGATGTATTAAGCATTTACTATAAAGAAAAACCGGTCGGCGTGATCGCACAGTTCGGCGGTCAGACACCGCTGAACCTGGCAGCTGATCTGAAGGCAAACGGCGTGAAGATCCTCGGCACTTCTCCTGAGGTCATCGACCTTGCAGAAGACCGTGATCTGTTCCGCGCAATGATGGACAAGCTTGGTATTCCGATGCCGGAAGCAGGTATGGCTACCACAGTAGATGAAGCAAAAGCCATCGCACAGAGAATCGGTTATCCGGTTATGGTTCGTCCGTCCTATGTCCTTGGCGGCCGTGGTATGGAAGTCGTTTATGATGACGAAAGCCTGACCGATTACATGAACGCTGCTGTTGGCGTAACACCGGATCGCCCGATCCTGATCGACCGCTTCTTAAATCACGCATTAGAGTGTGAGGCAGATGCGATCTCAGATGGCACACATGCATACGTACCGGCTGTTATGGAGCACATCGAGCTTGCCGGCGTACATTCCGGTGACTCCGCATGCATCATCCCGTCAAAGCACATTTCTGAAGAGCACTTAAAGACCATCAAAGATTACACACGCCGCATCGCAGAAGAGATGCACGTTGTCGGTCTGATGAACATGCAGTATGCGATCGAGAATGATAAGATCTTTGTTCTCGAAGCAAATCCGCGTGCATCCCGTACCGTTCCGCTGGTATCTAAGGTTTGCGGCATCAGTATGGTACCGATCGCAACCGATATCATCACTTCCGAACTGACAGGCAGACCTTCACCGGTTTCCTCACTCGGCGACCGCGAGATCCCGTACTACGGCATCAAAGAAGCAGTCTTCCCGTTCAACATGTTCCAGGAAGTTGACCCGGTATTGGGACCGGAAATGCGTTCCACCGGCGAAGTTCTCGGCATGGGCCCGACAACCGGCGAAGCATTCTGCAAAGCACAGGAAGGTGGCGGTACCGTCCTTCCGACCAAGGGAACCGTACTGATCTCCTTAAATGACAGAGACAAACCAGAAGCTGCTGAACTGGCAAAGAGCTTCTATGAAGACGGATTCTCCATCCTTGCAACCGGCCGCACCTGCGACCTGATCAGCGAGGCAGGCATTCCGGTAGAAAAAGTGAAGAAGCTTTACGAAGGCCGTCCGAACATCCTTGACCTGATCACAAACGGCAAGATTGATATCATCATCAACTCACCGGTCGGAAAAGCAAGTGTTCACGATGACAGCTACTTAAGAAAGAATGCCATCAAAGCACACATCCCTTACTTCACCACCGTTGCCGCAGCACTTGCAGCTGCAGAAGGCATCCGTCAGATGAACCGCTCCGGCGACAGCGAGCTGAAGTCCTTACAGGAGCTGCACTCCATGATCAAGGAGTAAGACGCTCCGGCTAAATTCCATAACAAATCAAAAGGGTTGTCACCGCAATGGTGGCAACCCTTTTTTCTGTCTTGTCGGCATGTGTTTTGGAACTTAACAGTGCCTTGGAAGGGATTTATGTTCCAAAATCACCGTAAAATGAACAGGAAGTCATAAATTATGCCCTGCCTTCGTTAAACATCCGCATCATTTCTCCGGTCAGGGAGTAGTTATCGGGCTGCAGCGGTACTTCGCCCCGCTTTGCCCAGATGCCTTCCTTCAATTCCTGGTAATCCAGATGAATCGTCGGGTCTCCGTCTACCTCACACCAGAATCCGGCAAGCAGATCATCGACGATCCCCCATGGTTGGGATTTATAATACCGGATATTTTTGACATGCAGGCCAACTTCTTCCATCACTTCCCGCTGCACGCACTCTTCCAGTGTCTCTCCGATCTCGACAAATCCTGCAACCAGCGCATAAAACGGCAGATCTCTGTCACCATACTTTGTCACCAGAATGGAGTCACCGTTTGTTACGGCAATGATCACCGCCGGAACAAGTCTCGGATAGATCATATTCCCGCATTCTTTACAGAACAGTGCCCGTTCTGCTTTCGCATGCTCCGTACGGCTTCCGCAGCAACCACAATACTTGTTGTGCTGATACCAGTGAGATAAATGCAGTCCGGTTGCGATCGCAAACATATCCTCCTGGCTGCTTGCCACATCTCTCCGGAATCTCCAGACATCCTGAAATGTAAATCCATCCGGTAATGCCAACGCATCCTTGTCAGCCATAAAGAAATGTTTTTCATCGATTGCAAACAGATAGGTCAGCAATGCATCTCTTTTTGCATCATCCTGCGGGATCCCTGCAAATTCCGAAACCATTGGAAGATGTAATCCGTTTTCCGTATTGCAAAGTACTTTCTTTCCGTCAAACACCAGCAAAACATCGTCGTCTTCCGGCGCGACACCCATATAGTATTGATTGTCCAGCTTATGTGGTGCGATATCCTGGATCATATGATTCCTCCTTGTCAGATATCAGAAAGATCCCTGATCACGGTCAGTTTAATGATAAGCACAAGAAGAGCAATTTCCGGTGCAGCCTTCTTCGTGCTCGAGTTCCGGGCAATCCTGTGCCTTCAGTTCTTTTAATTCTCTGCGAAGCAGTGCCTGGATCGCTTCATCCGGGTCGCCCTTCGCATGAATGAATACGTGTGCCCTGAGATTTTTCATCATGGAAAATGCATTCATCTTGATCTCATCGCAGATCACAGCATTGGCCTGATTCTTGATCAGAATGCCTGCAACCGGAAGATGTCCTTCTCCCTCTACTGCGAGCGTTCTTTTCTCGACAATTTCATGTGTTCTGTCGATTTCATAAAGCAATACTTCTTTTGTGTCTTCAAAATGATCACTGATGGTTCCGTCTTTACATAATACTCCAACTACCATTGTTTATGCTCTCCTGCTAAAAGTCTTTCAGATCTCTTGTTTTCACTGCGCTATATTATAGCGTCACACTGTTTTTGATGCAACTTTATTTCTTTTTTATAACTTAGACATAATTCTTATTTTTCTTTCATTTTGCAAACACAATTTGAACACAATTCTTCGATATTATAATCTCACAGCAATAACCACTCCAAATAACGGAGGAACATTTTCATAACTCAATCTCCCTTTAAAAAAGCGAAGTCAGAAACGACTTCGCTTTTCCCATTTTTATGAACATACACTTATTTCCGATTCGGGGGTTACTTCCATCGCTTGGAAGGATCGGTCTTCCCGGTCGCTTCATAGAGCAATGCGTTGCAGATCGCAGCGGCTACGTTGCTGCCGCCCTTTCTTCCCATCGCCGCGATACAGGGTACATCATATTTCTCACAGACAGCAAAGACTTCTTCCTTGCTTTCCACGACATTTACAAAACCAACAGGTACTGCGATGATCAGCGACGGCCGCAGTCCTGCTTCCATTAATTCCGAAAGTCTGATCAGAGCTGTCGGTGCATTGCCGATCGCAAAAACCGCTTCCGGGTATTTTTCCGCCGCATAGCTCATGGATGCTACGGCTCTTGTCGTTCCGTCTGCCTTCGCTTTGGTTGCAATCTCCGGTTCTGCCATAAAACAGTGCGCTTCGCCTGCAAGCGTCTTCAATGACGGCTTGCTGACACCGGACAGGGCCATATTCGTGTCCGTAATGATCACGGCACCTTCCTGCAGACGCGCGATCGCACGCGCTACCGCATTTTCTGTAAAACGCAGATTTTCTGCATAATCAAAATCTGCACTGGTATGGATCACACGGCGGATCACCGGGGCATTTTCCTCCGGAAGAACGATCCCCGCTTCTTCTAATTCTTTTGTGATGATCGACATACTGGTGCTTTCAATATCAGCCGGTAAAATGTGTTTTGTATCCATAACCTGATCATCTCCTTATTTTTCGTTTTGATACTGCTCCATGATCTCGTACAATCTGTCAATGTCCATCGATGCTCTGACGGCATCCGCCAGAATATCATACTGCTTCTGCACATAATCTTCATGCGGAATCGGCTTAAGATCCGAAATCGAGATGCCCTTTTTCTCCGCCAGATATTCTGCGACCCGTGCTGTCAGATCTCCTGTGTCAAACAGTCCGTGCAGATAGCTGCCGGCCACGAAGGTATCTTCTTTTTTGACAACACAGCCTTCTTCCTGTCCGTTTTCCAGACGACAGAATGCTTCTCCCTGAATGGTCGTCTGTCCCATATGGATCTCATAGCCTTCCAGCTGTGCGCCGGTGAACATACTGCCGGTCACTTCTGCCTTCAAATGCGTTCTTGTTTTCTCACTGGTGAAAACTGTTTTTGTGGGCAAAAGTCCCATACCGCGCAGAGAATCCAGGTTTCCTTCGGTATGCTCGGGATTGTCCAGCCACTCTCCCAGCATCTGATAACCGCCGCACACACCGATCACAGGCGTTCCGTTTGCATGCTGTTTTAATACCATGGTCTCAAGCCCGCTCTCACGCAGCCAGACAAGGTCATCCATCGTACTTTTTGTCCCCGGAACAATGATCAGATCCGGCTGACCGAGTTCTTCGGCATTTCTTACATAGCGGACACCGATCGCCGGATGCTCTTCAAGCGGCGAAAAGTCCGTGAAATTGGAAATGCGCGGCAGTCGGATGACTGCTACGTCCAGTACCTTTGCGTGGCTTTTTTGTCGCAGGCGCGGTGCAAGGGAGTCTTCATCATCTACATCCACATGGACATACGGGATCACACCGACGATCGGAATCTTGCATTTTTCATACAGCATCTCAATGCCCGGGTCAAGAATGGTCTTGTCTCCGCGGAACTTATTGATGATCAGGCCCTCTACCCGATCTCGCTCCTCGGGTTCTAACAGCTCTACCGTCCCGTACAGCTGCGCAAAGACGCCGCCTCTGTCGATATCACCTGCAAGCAGGACCGGCGCATTGACCATTTTCGCCATTCCCATATTGACGATATCGTCAGATTTCAGATTGATCTCTGCCGGGCTTCCGGCACCTTCGATCACGATGATATCATATTCATCCTCCAGGCCTTCATAAGCCTCCAGGATGTCGGGAATCAGCTGATGCTTGAATTTAAAATAATCAACAGCTGACATATGACCGCGGATCTCTCCGTTTACGATCACCTGACTGCCGGTATCACTCGACGGTTTTAACAGGATCGGATTCATGCGGACATCCGGTTCTGTCATCGCCGCCTCCGCCTGCATTACCTGTGCGCGCCCCATCTCCAGGCCATCCTTTGTGACGGCACTGTTTAGTGCCATATTCTGGCTTTTGAATGGCGCGACCCGGTATCCGTCCTGATGAAAAATTCTGCAAAGCGCGGCTACCAGTAAACTCTTTCCGGCTCCGGACATCGTGCCCTGCACCATAATGCATTTTGCCATAGTCATCTCTCCCTGCCGTTTCACGGCATATATTCCAGCAAAATCAGACAAATCAGCTGATCTTATCAGACCTTTTGCGCTGCAAGTGCTTCTATTAATCTGATATTATCTTCTCTTCCCAAAACTGCTACTCGGTACCAGTGCTCGTCAAGACTTTCGTAATCCGTGCAGGTACGGAGTAAAATCCCCTGCTTTGCCAGACAATCTGCCAGATCGGTCCGTTCATGCCAAAACAGTAAATAGTTCGCCTCACCCTGTACCAGTCTGCACCCGACATCAGACAACGCATTTTTCATACGCTCCCGCTCTGTCGTGTTTTGTACCTGCAGTCTGTTCCGATAATCTGTTTCCTTTAAAGCAGCGATTCCTGCTGCCTGTGCCAACCCCGATACAGCCCACGGCTGCGCCGCCTGCTCCATCTTTTCTAACAGATCCTGATCCGCGCAAAGACAATAGCCCAGACGGATTCCAGCCATCGCGTAGGTCTTGGTAAAAGACTTTAAGATCAGGAGCGGGTTGGCGACTCCTGACTTTTTGCCCGTATCTGACACCAGATCCACAAGAAATCCCTGCATGGTATGCGCATCCGGTTCGTCCAGAAATTCCTGAAAGCATTCATCAATGATCATCATCACGCCACAGGACTTGCACTTTTCCAGGATTCGGATCAAAAGCGTTCTGTCTGTCGTCTTTCCTGTCGGATTGTTCGGCTCACACAGTAAGACCGCTGCCAGATCCTGCGTGATGTGGTCCAGAAAATCTTCCCGGATCGCAAATCCGTCCTCCGGGTCCAACATATAGGAAACACATTCCAACCCTGACCGTTCCAGCGCATAGCGGTATTCCGTAAATGTCGGCGCGGTGAGCAGGATTTTCTTTTTCCCCTGCAATGCAAATGCCAGGCGATCAATCACATCTGCCGCACCGTTGCCACACAGGATCCACTCAGGGCTGACGCCGTGGTATTCGGCCAGCGCCTGACGCAATGCTCGGCAGCCGGTATCGGGATATTTCCCTGAATCATCCAACGCATCGATCACCGCCTGTCTGACGCCTTCCGGCAGACCGAGCGGGCTCACATTCACAGAGAAATCCAGCGGCTTTTTATGAAATTTTGATTCATATGAGAGGATATCTCCACCATGAACACGCATTGTTCTACCCCTGTGGCGTATACGCATCGATGCCAAGCACATCAAATGTGTGTGCGCTCTGGTATTCGCGCAGCGCCATATCTAATAACAAAAGTGCAGCTACTGCCCCGCTGCCTTCTCCGAGTCGCATGCCCGCATTGATCGGCGCAGACAGTGAAAGTGCCTCCATCAGATATCGTGTCGCAGGCTCCGCTGATGTATGGGAACCAAGCAACACATCACGAACGGCAAGTATCTCAGTGATGGAATCTTCCAGAATCTCATCCAGTAGATTTGCCTTCTCCTGAATCCGTACGGCGCTGATCGCAGCTGCAAGTGTGATCACGCCGTCAAGCAGGATCGGCATCCGGTAAACAGCGCCGCCCAGGCAGACACCGCATAATGCTGCCAGTTCTATGCCTCCGACTTTTGAAAGCACATCGATCGCGTCTTCCGGATCCGGGGCGTTCACTGCGATTCCCTGGCGGATGCAGGCTACTTTTTTTGTAAGGCCGTCCGCTGACAATCCGGATCCGCGTCCGGTCATCTCTTCAACATCCTTAGAAAGCAGGACACTTGCCACCGCAGAGGTGGCAGTCGTATTGCCGATGCCCATCTCTCCGGTCAGGACGATCTGTGTCCCTTTTTCCTTTTCTTCCCGTACCAGATCGATACCGGTACGGATCGCACGGATACATTCTTCCCGCGTCATCGCCGGTTCCCTGGAAAGGTCTGCCGTCCCCGGTCTGACATTCCGGTTCTGTACACCCGGGAAATCCGGATGTGGAAGCATCCCGACATCAACCGGGATTACTTCGATATTCTGACCTGCGGCCAGGTACGAAATCGTGCTGGTGTTCTCTCCGATCGCTTTTGCGACCGCTGCCGTCACCGAGGCTCCGGTCTGGGTCACACCGTTTCCGATCACGCCGTGATCTCCGCACAGGACAAGAAGCGTCCG
>CADBRG010000077.1 GCA_902797015.1 uncultured Lachnospiraceae bacterium | reverse complement strand
GTTACTAGGCGTTGTAACATTTCTGTAATAGTACACGGTACCCTATAAAACATACTTCCTAATGATCTCCGCCACTCCATTATGGTCATGATCATGCTCCGTGATCATGTCCGCAGCTTCCAGCACTTTTGGAATTGCATTGCACATCGCGACACCCGTGCCTGCAGCTAAGATCATCGAGAGATCATTCTCCTCATCTCCGATTGCGAAGCTGTTTTCAATCGGAATATCCAGTCGTTCGCACAAAAACTGTAACGCCTCCCCTTTACTGCTTCCGACCGGGCAATACTCCAGATAGCGCGGGCTTGAGAAAAAGCTGATACACTTTCCTACCTGCCATTTCTTATGCGCCTCCTGAAAGTCTACCAGCTTCTGGCGGTCATGCAGTTCTACCAAAAGTATCTTCGGCAGTCTTCTCTGAAGCGTGAGCTCCGGCGATTCAACCTTGCCGGCAGAACCAGCCTCCTCCACATAAGCATCAAACTCCGGACAAGCTCGTGAACCCAAAATATATTCCGTCGAATACGACTGGATATAGAGACCCCATTTGGCTGCCTCTTCATATAAGTGCCTTGCGGCAGATGGTTCGACCGCCATATCTCGGATCCGCTCTCCGGTCGCCATGTCATATACCTGTGCGCCGTTGTTTGCCACCACAAAACAGCCTGGGCGACGTACTTCCAGCTCATCAATGATCCGTTGCAGACTCGCATACGCGCGTCCCGATGCAATCGCAAAGACATGCCCTGCATCCAGCAGGGCATGTACCATTTCCTTGTTTTCTTTTGAAATTGATTTGTCGGTACACAGGAGCGTACCGTCCATGTCGGTCAGAAATATTTTTTTCATGTAATACTCGTTTAATAATTCTCAGCTTTCAGTTCAAAATGTGCCTGTGGATGATTGCAGACCGGGCATACATCCGGCGCTTTCGGTCCAACTACAACATGTCCGCAGTTAGAGCAAATCCAGATGCAATCTCCATCTCTTGAGAAGACCAGTCCTCCTTCGATGTTTTCAATCAGCTTGCGATAACGCTCCTCATGATCCTTTTCAATCTCTGCAACCATTTCGAAGAGGTCTGCGATTTCATTCAGCCCTTCTTCTCGTGCTTCTTTTGCAAAGGTCGGATACATCTCTTTCCACTCATGCTCTTCACCTTCCGCAGCAAGCTCCAGATTCGTCTTCGTATCGCCAATGCCCTCTAAGATCTTATACCAGATCTTAGCGTGTTCCTTCTCATTTGCAGCCGTCTCTTCAAAAATCTTTGAAATCTGAACATAGCCCTCGCTCTTTGCCTTGGAAGCAAAATACGTGTACTTATTCCGCGCTTCCGACTCACCCGCAAATGCCGCAAGAAGATTGTCGAAAGTCTTTGTTCCCATCAGGTTCCTGCCTAAATTCTGATAATAATCTGCCATAATTGCTATCCTCACTTTCTAAACAACAAACCCGTGACTACATAATGAATTATAACATAATTGTTTAAATAGGTGAATTTTTATAAGTAGGTACGATCTCTGAAATTGCCTTTTTTACATTCTCTACGTCAGCATTACAGAGCTTCTTTAAGCCCTCAAGTTGCTGCCAAAAACATACATCATCCATCTGAATCGGCTTTGCAATATGGATTCGTTTATGGGCCGTACTCTCTAAACCTTCTTCATCCATCAGTACTTCTTCATAAAGCTTCTCACCCTCGCGAAGCCCGGTATAAACAATCGGGATATCTACATCCGGCGTTAAACCTGACAGCTTAATGAGGTTTCTGGCCAAATCGTCAATCTTAACCGGTTCTCCCATATCCAGAACAAAGATCTCCCCGCCTTTTGCAGAACGACTAGCCTCCAGGACCAGTGATGTTGCTTCCGGAATGGTCATGAAAAAGCGAGTAACTTCCGGATGTGTCACCGTAACCGGTCCGCCCTGTTGGATTTGCTTCTTAAACAGCGGAATAACACTACCATTGCTGCCCAACACATTTCCAAAGCGAACGGCAACAAATTCTGTCGTATCCTGACTACGTTCCATCATCTGGATCAGCATCTCACAAATCCGCTTTGTCGCTCCCATCACATTGGTCGGATTCACTGCCTTATCCGTCGAAATCAGAACAAATGTCTTAACCCCTGCATGAACTGCTGCCTGCGCAACATTTAGCGTACCGAATACGTTATTTTTGATCGCTTCACCTGCTGAATACTCCATTAATGGCACATGCTTGTGCGCTGCCGCATGATAAATGATATCCGGACGGAATTTATCCATAATCGCTTCGATTCTGGCTACGTCCCTCACCGAACCAATGCGCACCTTGATATCAATCTCAGGATACTGCCGTTTCAAGTCATAGTACAGTTCATAAGCTGTATTTTCATAAATATCAAAAATGAGCAGAAGCTTCGGATTCGCAGCTGCAATCTGTCTACAGATTTCACTGCCGATTGATCCTCCGCCGCCTGTGACAAGTACTGTCTTCCCGGCAATAAATGTCTTTAAGTTTTCACGCAGGGCATAGTTTTCATCTCTTCCCAACAGATCTTCCAACTGGACATTCCTAAGTGTCTGAATACTGATCTCTCCATTTAGAATCTGGTACAACCCCGGGATCGTCTCCAGTTTACATCCTGTATCTTTACATATGTTTAGAATTTCCCGGCGATCATCTCCCTCTAAGGAAGGAATCGCATAAATGATCCTGTCAATCTCATATTCTTTTACTTTTTCCGGGATATCAGCTCTGGTCCCGACAATCGGAATTCCGTGGAAACGACTTCCTTTTTTTCGCACATCATCATCAATAACACAGCAAATCTTATTATTTGTAACAAATGCACTATTTTCCATCTCTCGAATCAGCGCACTGCCGGCCTGTCCCGCCCCAATGATCATCACATTTTCACGTTCAGCGTCTTCCATTTCCCGCTCCATTCGGCGCAGGTAGACACCTTTTATAAATCTTGGGAAATAACGAATTCCAGAGCACAGTAAATAGCTGATTAATAAGCCCCCAACATAAAAGGACCACGGCATAATAAGTGAAGAATTGATCTTTACAACCAGTGTCCGCATCAGCACAACAATCACAAGCATAATACCAAATGCAAGCAACAGAGACTGCAGTTCCCTTATACTGGCTGATGTCCAGACACGGCGATACAACCGACTCACCTTGAGACATAAGAGCGTACACACAATCAGAATTATCAATATATACGGCAAAATCCGCAAAAACTCCGGTGCAATCTGCTTAAAATGAAAATCAAACCGCATCCACAATGCGATGCTGTAAGAAAAAATAACAATGATGATATCCAAAAACACAAGTAAACCGGATATATTATTTAATGCTTCTATTCTTTTCATTCGTACTTTTCTGCCTTTATCTATACTGTCATTGTCTTAGTGTAATTCAAAGACCACTATATTCGACTTAGAAACATTATAAACGCGGGGAATACAGACTTCAAGAAACAATTTGGATATTCAAAGTTTAGTGGATGCTCTCTTTAGTAGGGTCAGTTAGTAGGGGAGTCCCTACATAAGATGGAACAATACGTACCTCCTAAACGCCACCTCTGTAGTGGATCCTTTTCATGTGATTCAATGGCTCATTCTCGCGAATCAGTCTTCTATTGTGTACCATTATGATCTGCGGATGGGCCAGCGTCTATAAACGTCAACCAGAAAGTGAGCCACCCGCTGATTTGATTTTGAGCCACTAGCGCTAGCTAGAAAGTGAGCCACTTACCGTTTTTGCTTCTTTGCCTGTTCGAGCCGATATGACGTACCGTTCATATCCAGGATGTGAGAATGAAAGGTAAGACGATCAACCATAGCCGCTACCATTGCCGTGTTTTCGAACAGGGTTGTCCATTCTGAGAATGGCAGGTTTGTAGTTACAATAATGCTGCCGCGTTCACTGCGGTCAGCGATCACCTTGAAAAGCAGTTCCGACTGGTAGCGGTCGAAACTTACATAGCCCATCTCATCAAGGATCAGGAGATCGGCTTTCTGGATGCGTTTTTCCAGTTTGCCGAGCACGTAATTATCCCTGGCTTCGGACAGTTCCGTTGAAAGGGATGCTGCATTCTTGAACAGGACGCTCATCCCTATGGAACAGGCTTTTAATGCTAACCCGATCGCCATGTGAGTCTTTCCGCGTCCGGGATTGCCGAGCATGATCAGGTTCTTTTTCTCTTTTATGAACTTGCAGCTGGCAAGTTCGTTTACGAAAAGATCTGTGAACGTTCCGTTGTAACGGTCAAGATCAAGCTCTTCAAGTGTTTTGGTGTACGGCAGGCCTGCCTGCTTTAGCCGGCGGCGATTCTGGTTCTCCTGACGCTGTTCGTATTCATGCTCCATGAGAGCAAGAAGGATACTGCCAAAATCCGCATCGCTGTCCATGTGTCGGATCAGATCCGGATACTGTACGAAGGTTGGGACTTTCAGAAGCTTAGCCAGGAGTTTTACCTGCTCTAATGTTACGTCAGTTTGCATATGGCACCTCCTTTAAAGCATCGTATTCCCTTAGGTTGACGGCTTGGATCTGAACAGGATCCTTGATGACAGGAGGTACTGTCGTTTTACACTGGGTCCGGAGAAAAGATATGATCTTGTTATGATCAGGCTGTTCTTCTTTCCATCTGGCCAGGATCTCAGACGGTATGTTCTGGCGGACCGGCGCAGCATTAAAGATGGCACGTCCCCGTATCTCAAGAAGTGGAAGATAGTCTTCCAGATGGTATCTGTGTTGATGCTGACCGAAGCATCGCTCATGTTCAGATATCTTTTCACCATCATAGAAGATCTCGATCTTCTCAGGATAGGCTTTCAGTCCAACGATACGGCCGACATAGGCAACCGGGACAGAATAATCATTCGTCCGGAACCTGACAGTCGAGAAGGCGTTGACACGCACGCTGGTACATTTGGCAGTTTCAAAGATATATCGAGGAAGAGGGTTAAGGGATTCCTTCTCCAGTCGGAACATGTTTCCGACAGTATCCGGTTTTCCCTGGATCCGGTGGTGTTCATACTTGTCACAACGTTCGAGCAGAGTGCTGTTTAATTCTGCAAGAGAAGAGACTCTTGGAACTGGTACGAGCAGATTTCTCCTCGCCCATCCAACAAGGCCTTCGACCAGTCCTTTTTCATGACCTTCAGCCGGATTGCAAAAAAGAGCGTCAAAACCATAGTGGGCGGAAAGTGCTGTATATCCATCCTGTTTCTTTGCATGAGAGCCAAAGCCGTCTTTTACGGCAACCTTTCCATTGTCAAAGATCACTTTTGCAGTGACGCCATTAAGGACCCGGAATGTCCTGACAAATGCATCCAGGAAACTTTCTTCGTTCTGGCGATGATACGCCAGTACGACCGGTCTGCAGCTATAACACAAGCGGGCGCAGAAAAGATTGATCTTTTCTCTGTTCCCGTTGATATAAACATGGGCTTCGCCCCAATCGACCTGGAGCGCTTCTCCTGGATCGAAAAGGAGCGGCAGGAACGCTTCCGGCATGAGAGCTTTCAGTTCATGCACTTTTGCACGGACT
>CADBRG010000076.1 GCA_902797015.1 uncultured Lachnospiraceae bacterium | reverse complement strand
TCGACAGCGACATCGCCAGGGAAGCCGGAAGTGTCGAAACTGCAAGGAAGTATCCGAAGATCGTCGCACCGATCATGATCAGGAAGATCATGCAGGATGTACGGATCGTATCAAAGCAGGACTTTTTGATGTTTTCCCAGGTACATTTTTTCTTAATGATCATGCAGATCAGCGCGCCGAACGCACCAATCGCAGCACCTGCATTTGCAGTAAAGATACCGGCGAAAATACCGCCCAGCACGATAACAAACAGGATCAGAACCGGGATAACGCCCTTGATAGCCTCCAGCTTTTCTTTCATGCTGACCTTGTCACTCTTCGGTGCAAGGGACGGATCTCTCTTTACAAGAAGCATGATCGTCACAACATATACAGCCGCAAGCAGGATACCGGGGATGATACCGCCGGCAAACATATCGCCGATCGACTGCTCTGCTGAGATCGCGTAAAGGATAAATCCTACACTTGGCGGAATCAGGATACCCAGTGTACCACCCGCTGCGATCGATCCGCAGGAAAGCGTATCTTTATATCTGTACTTTCTCATTTCCGGAAGACAAACAACACCCATGGTTGCTGTCGTTGCTGTAGAGGAACCGCAGATCGCTGCAAAGAATGCACATGCTACGATTGTCGCGGAAGCAAGACCTCCGGAAATGCGTCCGATCCACTTATGACAGAACGAATACAGATCGCCGCTGACACCGGCATAGTACATGAACTGTCCCATTAGTACGAATAGCGGTATAACGGAAAAACCATAGTTTGCAACCGTATTAAATGGTATGGTTGCGAATAATCCGAGAGCCGCTTTCATGTTAACAAGAATGGTATATCCGACAAAACCTACTACGATCATTGAAAAGGCAATGTTCATTCCAATAAACAGCAGTACCAGCAGGAATATGATGCCGATAATACCTACTACGAGTGGACTCATACTCAAACTCCTTTCCCCGCGCGTGCCAAAGCACATACGTCTTAAAAGTTCCCCCTCTGAATACCTTTATGATCTGTTATGAGTAACAACTATCTCATCCAGTATCATGATGGTAATCATCTGATATTGTCATTTTAGACTGTATACCTGCTATAAAGTCAAACGCTTTTTTCTGTACTTTTTGTATAATTTTCACAACTACATTTTGTTAAGAAATACAAGAGCATTTTGTTGTCAAGCCCATTTTTCCTTTCACTTGCTTGACTGTATTGTTGCAATATAGATTAACGTTTATTTCCTAAGGAGGGGGAAGCATGAAAAAGGACCGTTCAATGCTGACGATCAGCGAAATGTCCAACATCTGCCGCATCAGCAGACAGACATTGATCTACTATGATAAAAATGATATTTTCAAACCGGTTTTCGTACAGGAAAACGGTTATCGTTACTACTCTATCTACCAGGTACCTTATTTAAGGGAAATCTGTTCTCTCAAAGACAACTACTTCTCTTTAAAAGATATCGTAGAAAATTTTGAAGGACGCACGATCCAGAGTACCAAAAAACTCCTGACCGAAAAAAAGGATATCCTTCAGAATGAGGTAGAGGAACTCAAAAAAAGAATGCGCAGCATCGATGACCGTCTCCGCTTCTTACAGCGCGCAGAAATCGAGCTTGCGCGTGCAGGTATGCCTTACATCGCACACTTACCTGCATGCAGTGTCCTTTTCCGTTCCTGGTCTGAAGATGGCGGAATCGGCCCGGATTCAGATCGTTCTACCATGCACTTCACACACATGGCGCTCAGAAACCAGTTAGAAGATCTGAATTTAAAGACCAACGACTACGGATGGGGCGCAATGTTCTCCTATCAGTCAATCATAAAGGGATTGCCTTTGGAAAACGCCGGCGGATATGTAAATCTTCCAAAGAACTTTATCAATACAACCGGCGCTCCGACAGACAACATGCTCGAGTTCCCGGAAAGCGACTATGCGTGCCTCGGAAGGTATGGAATGCCTTATGAAACACAAGACCTGTTTCATTTACTGGACTGGATCAACGCACGGGGATATCGTCTGACGGGAAATGTCATGGACGAATGTCTGCTGGATACAACCTACTACACTGACGATATCAAAAAAGATTTCTGCCTTCTCATGGCTCCGATTGAAAGGAAATAAAATATGAATCAGAAAAAAATTGTTTTAGGCGTCAGTGGCGCAAGCGGCATTCCGATCGCCGTCTCTATTCTGAAAAGCATCAAAGCACATCCGGATTACCGTTCTCTCATGGTATTGACAGACGGTGCGCTTCAGACACTTTCTTATGAAACAGACTATACTCCGGAAGAATTTCTGGCACTTGCAGATGAAACCTTCGACCTGCATGATGTCGGCGCTTCGATTTCGAGCGGCACATTCCGCACAGAAGGAATGATCATTGCCCCGTGCAGTATGAAGACAGTCGCCGGTATTGCTGCCGGATACTCCGATAATCTGGTTCTGCGTGCTGCAGATGTTACTTTAAAGGAACGCAGACCTCTGGTACTGATTGCAAGAGAGGCTCCATTAAATCAGATTCATCTGCGCAACATGATGACGCTTGCTCAGGCAGGTGCGATCATCATGCCGCCGATGCTGACTTACTATAACAAGCCCAAAACCATTCAGGATATGACCGATCACATTGCCGGAAAGGCACTGGATATCTTTGGAATCGATCCACATAACTTCAATCGCTGGGAGTAAATATACCGGTAAAAATTCCTATTATTACAGCAACGGAAACCCTTTTTCGGGTTTCCGCTTTTTTTCGTATATATAGCTGGTATACAGACAACATTCATAAAATATCCTTTAAAAAATTGTAAATTATCCCTAACAAAAAACCTTTGACTGTATATTGGGTATAATGTGTTATCTTTCAAGTATAAAGCAAGCTATTGCGAATTTTTTTTCATTTTTCAAGGAAAAGGAGGTTACTATGAGCGAAGTTTATGATTTACGTTCAGCGATCGAACTGATCAAAACCCTTCCGGGCGAATATGTCGAGACGGATGTTGAAGTTGATCCGAAGGCAGAGCTCTCCGGCGTGTATCGTTATGTTGGTGCCGGCGGAACTGTTATGCGTCCGACCAACCCGAACGGTCCGGCTATGATGTTCAACAACATCAAAGGACATCCGGATGCAAGAGTTATCATCGGTATGGTTTGTGCAAGAAGCAGAGTTGCTGCTCTTTTGGGAACCACACCGGAGAAGCTTGGTTTCTTCATGAGAGATGCTGTACAGAATCCGATTGATCCGGTTGATTTTACCGGTGATGCAGCTCCGTGTCAGGAAGTTGTTTATCGCGCAGAGGATGAAGGCTTTGATTTAAGAAAACTGATTCCGGCACCGACCAACACTCCTGAAGATGCAGGTCCGTACATTACAATGGGTCTTTGCTATGCATCTGATCCGGAAGATCCTTCCGTATCAGACGTTACGATCCACAGACTCTGCCTGCAGAGCAAGGATGAGCTGTCAATGTGGATCACACCGGGTGCCCGCCACATTGGTGCATTCTATGAGAAAGCTGAAAAGCTGAACCAGCCGCTGCCGATCTCTATCAGCATCGGTCTGGACCCGGCGATCTACCTCGCAGCAGGATTTGAGCCGCCGACAACACCGATCGGCTACAATGAGCTGGCTGCTGCAGGCGCACTCCGCGGCAAACCGGTAGAGCTTGCAAAATGCTTAACGATCGGTGAGAAAGCTGTAGCAAATGCTGAATATGTCATCGAAGGACTTCTGATGCCGCATGACCGCGTACCGGAAGACCGTTCCACAGGAACAGGCAAGGCTATGCCGGAGTTCCCGGGACAGACAGGTCCGGCTCCGATGGTTCCGCTGATCAAGGTTACCGCTGTTACAACACGGACCAACCCGATCATGCAGACTACGATCGGCCCGTCCGGCGAGCATGTTCACATGGCTGGTCTGCCGACCGAAGCAAGTATCATCAACATGGTTGAGCGCGCAATGCCGGGCAGACTGCTGAATGCATATGCACATCCGGCAGGCGGCGGCAAATACATGGCAATCCTTCAGTTTAAGAAGGGTATGCCGAGTGATGAAGGCCGTCAGCGTCAGGCTGCACTGCTTGCATTCTCAGCTTTCAGTGAGCTGAAGAATGTCATTCTGGTAGACGAAGATGTGGATCCGTTTGATGACAGTGATGTGCTCTGGGCTCTGAACACCAGATGCCAGGGTGACATCGATATCATCAACATCCCGGGCGTTGCATGTCACGTTCTTGATCATACACAGGAACCGGAGTACAATCCGATGATCCGCAACCGCGGCGTTTCCTGCAAGACGATCTTTGACTGCACTGCTCCGTATGCACAGAAGGAGCATTTTGGCAGATCCAAGTTCCTGGATGTTGATCCGAAGCACTGGCTTCCGGACATGTTTGACTAATCATCTGATCGTTCAAACAATTTTATAACCGACCAATTATTAAGATAACAGCTGCCCGGAAATTCTGGGGGGGATTTCTGGGCAGTACTCTTTTTGGTTTTTTTAGGGGGAGAATCAATTGAAAAAGCAATATATTCACTATCTGGTGGCGCTCATCATCGGTATCGTGATCGCTCTGGTACTTCAGCCGGGCAACGGTCTGACAAACTATGGTGTGCGTGTTATCGCAATCCTGGTACCGGTCCTGTACCTGTGGCTGACCACAAACACACACTGGACATCACTGCTGGCACTGGCTTTACTGGTATGTACGCAGGCAATGGAAACGCCAAACGCTGTTTGGGCCGGATCCATGGGTCACTTCGTAGTAATCACCGTTATGGTATACATGCTCCTGAATGTCTGCCTGACGGAAACCGGCGTTATCAATAAGATCGCCATGTGGTTCGTAACACGTAAATTCGTTGAAGGCAAACCAATGGCATTCATGACCATGTTCTTTGCATCCAACGTTATCATCGGTTTCTTCGTAGACAACCTTTCACTGGCTGTTATCTACATCGGTATCGCAGAAGTTCTCTGCAAGAATATGGGACTTAAGAAGGGTGATCCGTTCTATACCTGTATCTTCATGGGAACCCTGTGGGGCAACTGCCTCCTTTCCATCTGCTCACCGATCGCTCATGCGCTGCCGAACATCATCATGGGTCTGGCAGAGGCACAGCTTGGTCTTACGATCACATATGCACAGTGGCTGGCATTTGGTGCAATCTATGCGGTCATCATCTTCATCATCATGATGATCATCATCCGCATCTGGAATCCGGACACTTCTGCATTCAAGAACTATGACATCCAGAAAGTACGTGAGGAAGATCCGGCTCTGTCAAAGAGCGGAAAGATCGCATCTGCAGTATTCATCATCGTTATCGCATTCGTTGTACTGCCGCAGATCTTCAAGGTTGGTCCGTTCCTTGGCTACCTGAATGGACTTGGCGTAGTTGTTCCGGCTATCTTTGGTGTGGTTGCTCTGGCTCTGCTTCGCGCAGACGGCAAACCGATCCTGGATGTCCCAGCTGCATTCCGTAAGGTACCGTGGCCGCCGATCATCTTCGCAGGTACCGTATCTGTATTTGCAACTCCGCTGTCTTCTGAAGCAACAGGTATCACAACCTGGCTTGGAAATATCCTGCAGCCGTCCATCGGCCAGTTAAGCCCGGTTCTGATCGTAACGGTTCTGATCGCACTTGCTATCATTATGACAAACTTCCTGTCCAACACCGTTACACAGGTACTGTTCTTCAACATCGGTGCAGTACTGCTTGCAACCTCTAACTACAACCTGGCAGCATTCGCAGTTATCATTGCGATCGCTTCCGGTATGGCAACGATCACACCGTCCGCAGCGGTTCCGTCACCGTTCTTCTTCGGTCCGGGCCACTTGACCATGAAGGCAACCCTGAAGTGGAATCTGATCTTCATTGTAGCCTGCTTCGTCATCTGCGCATTCGTCGGTGTACCGCTTGCATCCGCAATCGTTCACTAAGCAGTGCAATACTGATCGAACACAAATGCAAACAAAAACAGTCCGGCTTTGTCCGGGCTGTTTTTTTGCACAAAAAAACAGCTGTACCTATCAAAAGTACAGCTGCCGGTTTTTATAACATCTTTTTCCTCTTTAATAAAATGAGCACCATAATACATACCAGGAAGGTACAGATCGCGATCCCGCCAAAAGCAAATGCCTTGTTTGCAAACGGGACCGGAACGTTCATTCCGAACAATCCGGACACAACCGTCGGCACAGCCATGACAAGCGTGATCGTCGTCAGGTATTTCATAACGTTGTTCAGACGGTTATTCAACACAGCGCTGAGAAGCTCTCTGGTGCCGATCAGGATGTCTTTATAGATCGTGGTCATCTCGACCGCCTGCTGGTTCTCGACGATAACATCTTCAAGAAGCTCCATATCCTCCGGGAACTGCTCCAGACGCTTATATCTCGTCAGGCGCTCCAGGACCACGGCATTCGCACGCAGGGATGTCGCAAAGTAGACCAGTGTCGATTCCAGCTCGTGAAGCTGGAACAGATCCTTATCTTCTGTCATATCACCGATCTCTTCCTCGATTTCGGTTCGCTGCTTGTCAATGATGCGCAGCGTGCTCTGATACATCGCAGCCGTACGGAACAGGATCTGGTAAATAAAACGCATCTTTTTCTTCGTCGAAAAATCACGCACACGCTTATTGACAAACTGTGTCAGGATCGGTGTTTCTTCCGTACCGACCGTAATGATATTCTCCTGCGTCAGAATGATACCGAGTGGAATGGTCGTATAAGTCTTTAATTCATTACGGATCTCTGTTGTCGGGATATCTACAAGGATCAGCGTATAGCCGTCTTCAAGTTCAATACGGGAGCTTTCTTCATCATCGAGTGCGGCTCTTAAATCGGCGATGTCGATCTCATCGCGCGAAACTTCCTGGAGTTCTTCAACCGTCGGATTCGTCAGCATGATCCAGGCGCCTTCTCTGCGCTCTTCCAACTCGTAAACCACGCGGTCATCCGTCATGTAGATTTTTACCATACGCTTCACCTCCCCTCATATATATGCTTTTCTGATCTCATCATACAGGCTTATCGCCTGCCTTAACTTATTAAGTATACCTTATAAATCCTGAAAATGGAATGCTTTCTTTCCACTCGCATAATCTGCCACGATATGCCCGTCGCCATTCAGCTTATACTTATAGGTAACCAGGCCTTCCAGACCGACCGGACCACGTGCATGCAGCTTGCTTGTGCTGATGCCGACTTCCGCGCCGAACCCATAGCGGAATCCGTCCGCAAAACGTGTCGAGCAGTTCTGATATACCCCTGCAGAATCGACCAGCTGCTGGAAATGTCTTGCCGTTTCTGCATTCTCCGTCATGATCGCATCGGTATGGTGCGAACCGTAGCAATTGATGTGCGCAATGGCCTCATTCACATCATCTACGAGTTTTACAGAAATCATCAATGCAAGATATTCCGTCGCAAAATCCTCATCCGTTGCCGGATCACAGGGAATGATCTCCTGCACTTCTTCTGTGCCGCGGATCGTCACGCCATTTTCAGCGTACGCTTTTGCAAGACGCGGAAGAAACTCTCCCGCAATCTTTCTGTGCACCAGCAATGTCTCTGTCGCATTACATGCAGCCGTATACTGAATCTTTGCATCCACGACGACCGGAAGGATCTTATCAATATCACAATCTACGTCAACATAGGTATGGCAAATGCCGTCCGCATGCCCCATTACCGGGATCTTGGTGTTATTCATAATATACTGTACAAATGCATTTGACCCCCGCGGAATCAAAAGGTCGACACTCTTCTCACAGGACAACAGTGCATTGATATCCTCTCTTGCCTCAATCTGATACAGGCAAAGCTCCGGCAAACCTGCTGCCACTGCCGCATCATGGATTACAGAAAACAGCGCACGATTTGTATGGAATGTCTCGCTTCCGCCCTTTAACAGTGCACAGTTGCCGCTCTTAATACAAAGTGTGGAAATCTGTACGAGCGCATCCGGGCGCGCCTCAAAGATCACACCGATCACGCCGATCGGACAGCTCTCTCTGACCAGGATCAGTCCTTCATCAAGCTGACGCTTCAATAAAACCTTTCCGGTCGGATCGGGCAGACTGATCAGATCTGTGATTCCCTGGATCACATCTGCCATTTTATCTTCATTAAATTTCAGTCTTTTTTTCACGGAATCTGCAATTCCGTTTTCCTCTGCTGCCTGAAGGTCTTCTTTATTTGCTGCAAAAATCTCATCTTTATGTGTCTGCAGCGCATCCTTAATCATTGAAAGCGCCTGATTTCTGGTTTTCTCTGCGGATGCAGCCATCAACGGGCTTGCAAGCTTCATTTCTCTTGCAATTTCCTGGATTGTATTCATATATAATTCCTCCTAAAAAGCAAAACTGCCGTGCTATTATCATAGCACAGCAGTCGGTTTTGACAAGTATTAAATCTCGCTATTGCAGGATCTGTTCCGCCAGGCCCAGGAATGTGTCCACATCCTTTTGCTCCAGCTTTTCCAGCATGTTGTCACACCATCGAATACACTCCCGGTAACCGGAATCAATCTGCTTTCTGCCCTCTCTGGTCAGACTTACAGAGACCTGGCGTTTGTCTGCCGAATTCCTCTCCCGCATGATCATGCCTTTTTTCTCCAGGCTGTTTAGAATATTCGCAACGCGTCCGGAAGACAATTCCATCCGTTGAGAGATTTCTCCTGAAAGAAGCGGTTTATCTTCTACATAAAGCCAGTACAAAACCGCATCTTCCCCATTCACGATCACATGGGTCCCTGCCTGCTCCAGCATACGATTGTATTGTAAATTCAGTTCAAAAAAACGCTTTGCAGATTGTTCACTGGCCATACAGTATCTCCCGATCAAAATTATATATAACTCACCAAAAGATGTTGCAATTAACAATAGTTAGTTTAGACGAATTGTCTCATTTTGTCAAATCCGAATATGCCATCCGATATTTGACAAAACCGGGAGTTTTCAGTATATTATCTTTTATCAGAAGATTATCGTTTGAGACAGTATTTTAGCAGGATCCGCAATATATTTTATAAGCAGGAGCTTTCCATATGAAAACGCATGTTCATACAAGCCAGTCACAGGATGACTACCTTGAGGCCATCTTAAAGATTACAAACGAAACCGGTTTCTGCCGGTCGATTGACCTTGCGAATCATTTAGGCTATGCCACATCCAGTGTCAGCATTGCTGTAGGAAAACTGCTAAAAGCAGCCCTGGTCGAGCGCGGACGCGCAGGAGAGCTGCTTTTAACTGAGGCTGGTCGGCAGATTGCCGAATCGGTTTTAGAGAAACACCAGTTTTTTTCCACCTGGCTGACCTCGATCGGGGTGGATCCGGAAATCGCCGAAAATGATGCATGTCATATGGAACATGCGATCAGTGATACCAGTTTTGATAAACTGAAGGCACATATCTGTCAATCATGATTATTTACGAATCCGAAGCAGAAGGCTTCGGATTTTTCTTCCCTGGAACAACGCAAGAATGATTTTCACCGCATCACCGGGCAAAAACGGAATGACACCGGCAAACAATGCTGCACGGAATCCGATCCCGGATTGCACCGAAAGCCATATCGTACCGACAGCATAGACTGCTGCCGTTCCGATGATCATTCCGGTCAGATCGATCCATTTTTTCCCGTTTGATCTTGTAATGAAAACACCTGCGATTGCGATCATTAATAAGAAACCGATCAGGTATCCGCCTGTCGGTCCGGCCAGCTTTGCCGGTCCGCCGGTGAATCCGGAAAAGACCGGAAGTCCAACCAGACCCAGGAGCAGATAGATCACATAACTGACCAGCGTAAATTTCGTTCCAATCAGATAAAGTGAAAAATACAGCACAAGATTCGTAAGAGAGATCGGAACCGGACCGATCGGAATCGCCATCGGTGCCAGCACGCAGGTAACGGCCGTCATCAGGCCGATCATCGCCATATCTCTGGTCGTAAATTTTTGATTCTGTCTCATATCTGTTGGCTGTTCATCTGTTATCGTCATTCGTTGTCTCCAATCCTGCTAGATTTCAAATCCCAGATCCTCTAACATTTCTTTATCCTGTGCTGTATTATTTCCGACTGTTGTCAACATATCTCCGGTTATCGTGGCGTTTGCGCCGGACTGGAAGATCTTCCTTCCTCCATCTGAAAAATATCCCCGCCCCGCGGCCATCCTGATGTATGCCGTCGGATTGATGTATCGGAACATGGCAATCGTACGCAAGATCTCATCCTCCGTCAGACGTGGCAGATTTTCCAAAGGTGTGCCCGCAACAGGCATCAGCGCATTGATCGGAATCGACGTAATTCCAAGCGTTGCAAGCGTCAGGGCCATATCGATTCGGTCCGCAAATGTTTCCCCCATTCCGATGATGCCGCCGGAACAAACGGTAAGCCCCGCTTCTTTTGCAAGGCGGATCTCTTCTAATTTATCCTCCCAGGTATGTGTCGTGCAGATTTCAGGAAAATACCGCTGTGATGTCTCAATATTGCTATGATACATGTCAACGCCTGCTTCCTTTAACTGTGCAAACGCTTCTGCGCTCAGCAAACCATGAGACGCACATAACCGCATGTTGGTATTCTTACGAAGCGTCCTGTAAGTATCGATAAGCCGGTCCAAATCTTTCCCGTCTACTTTTCTTCCTGCTGTAACGATCGAATAAGCATGTACCCCGTCCGCTTCCCGCTTTCTGCAGTCTGCAAGCACCGTGTCTGTATCCAGCATCGGAAACTCCGCACAGGAGGTATGGTGATGTGCAGACTGTGCGCAAAACTTGCAGTCTTCTGAACATCGCCCGCCACGGCCATTGATAATGGTACAAAGATCGATCCGATCATCACACAGATGCTTCCGGATCATGTCCGCGCCCTCACACAGCTCCTCTAACGGTGCGGTCTCGAAGACACGAAGATCATCATCTTTTGTTAATCTGTATCCATCTATGATTTGTTTTGCAAGCTCTAACATTTAATTGTTAACCTCTTTCCAGTAATTTGGTTTACATTTAAGAGGATACGCCTTATTTCCGAGGCTGTCAAGGACTGAAAACGTCCTATTGCAGGTGTCTCGCCGTAATTGACTTACACGACACATGTTGATAGAATGTTCTGAGTTTAATGACATTATAGAAAGGCAGATCAGATCAAATGACATCACAAATCGCCGAAAAGGACACATCCCTCGGCCGTACATTTTTTTCATATGTTTTCCCGAATATCCTGGGCATGATTGGGCTATCCGTATATATTCTGGCGGATACTTTTTTTATTTCCGTTGCAGAAGGCGCAAATGGTCTGACCGCGCTCAATCTGGTTCTGCCGGTATACAGCATCATCTTTGCGATCGGCAACATGATCGCAGTCGGATCCGCGACACGCTTTCGAATCTATAAAGCACAGGGAAATGGTGAGGCAGATCATTATTTTACAAATGCCGTGATTTTCTGCCTGATTTTCAGCATTCCCTTTTTACTGATCGGACTGTTCTTTTCACAGGGCATTGTTACATTACTTGGCGCAGATGCAGAGATTCTGCCTCTGGCAGCACCATACACAAGGATTTTCATGCTCTTTACGCCGTTCTTTATGTGGAACTACATCGCAACTGCATTTGTCAGAAATGATAACGCGCCAAAGATTGCAATGGCTGCAACACTTGTCAGCAGTCTTTTTAATATCGTCATGGACTATGTTCTGATGTTTCCACTGCATATGGGAATGCGCGGTGCCGCACTTGCCACTGCGATATCCCCGATCGTCGGAATCATGATCTGTATGATCCATATCCTGTCGAAAAAAAGTGCGATCCGATTTATGAAAACACGCCCTTCTTTCGTCAGACTGTTCCGTTCCTGTCAGCTTGGTGTGTCCGCAATGATCGGCGAGCTTGCACAAGGTGTCACCACACTGTCATTTAACTTCCTGATCCTTTCGATCACGGGAAATGTCGGCGTGGCTGCTTATGGCGTGATCGCAAACATCGCCTTTGTCGGAAATGCGATCTTCAACGGTCTTTCCCAGGGCTCACAGCCACTCTTCTCTTATTATTATGGCAAAAAAAGAACCGGCGATGTCAGCCGCCTGTTACGGCTTACCATCATCACCGGTCTTGTTCTTGCTGTTGTTGTGATTCTTGTCACAAATCTTTGGGCTGATCCGCTGGTTGCGATTTTCAATTCCGAGCGCAATCCTGCCATGGCAGATCTGGCTGCTGTCGGCATGCATCTCTACTTTATCGGCTATCTGTTCGCAGCCGTCAACATCGTCGCATGCGGATATCTTGGCGCAACAGAGGCCGCTACCTGGTCCTTTGTCACGTCACTTTCACGAGGTCTGGTCGCCATCCTCATCTTTGCTTTTATCCTGTCAAAGCTTTTTGCGATGACCGGCATCTGGCTGGCATTCCCGGCCGCAGAAGCCGTGACGCTGATCCTGTCTGTCATCGCCATGATCCATTGGAGAAAACACATCCGCGGGCTTAGCGGTACGGGCAGATAAGCTTCGTCGTCATACAGGCATTGCAGCTTCTGCACCAGGATCTGCCCAGGTTCCCGCTTTCCCAGCGTTCCAGCAGTTTGGGCTCTACGATAAACGGGCGGCACATGCCCGCAAAAGCAATCTGCGTCTCTGCGATGATCTTCTCTAATTCAGGCAGATCCCGTACCCCGCCTGTGAGGATCACCGGTATGTTCAGAGCCTCTGCCAGTTCTTTTGTCTCTGCCAGGAAATACGGCTGCCAGCTTTTATTACTCTTCCAGGAGCCGCTGACTTCGATCGCACTTGCTCCTGCTTTTTCCAAAATGCGTCCTGTTTCCAGAAAGTCTTCTTTCGTGATCCCCGGCACTGCATCATTGCAGTTAATCTTAACCAATATCGGGAAATCCAGATCTGTTGCAGCCCGTATCTCTGTACAGATCTCAGACAAAAGACGGGATCTGTTTTCTATGTTTCCGCCATACTCGTCTGTCCGTTTATTGTAATAAGGCGACAGGAATTCATGCAAAAGATATCCATGCGCTCCGTGCAGTTCAACGCCGTCACAGCCGGCCTTCTTTGCAAGCAAAGCGGCACGTACAAAAGCCTCACGGATCCTGCCAATATCCTCTACTGACAGTTCCACCGGTTCTGCACCGCTCATCGGATTTGTCACCGCACTCGGCGCATAGATCGTCCGGCCTGTTACATAGGTATTCGATCCGCAGTGCACCAGCTGCACGATTAGACGCGAATCCTTTTGATGAATCATATCTGCCAGCTTCTGATACTCTTCCAAAAACGAGTCATCATAGATTCCAAGCATCCCGGGCTCATCCCGCATCGGATAATCGCAGACATTTGCTAACCCCGATATGATCGCGCCGACACCGCTGTCAGCCATAGTCTCATACCAGGCAAAATCCTCCGGCGCATAGTGTCCGTTGATCGCATGTGCATCTCCCGTTGCCGCCCGGAAGATCCGGTTTTTCATCGTCATGCTGCCGATCGTGGCAGGTTCAAAAACCTGTTTCATCCTTCTTCCTTTCATCTGATCTGCATTTACTCCTGCGTCAGTTTTTCTATTTCTTCTCTCAAGATGGCATCCCATATGCCGTCTTTTTCTTTTTCCTCTTGTGGCAGATCAGCATACGGAATCAGCAGATGATGACGACGCTTTGCGTTGTCACGAACCGGATCATATCTCCAGTGATTCATATAATGGAAACGACACCACCGAATGTGCTCCAGCTCCCACAATACCGGTTCTTCTACCCCATCTTTGGCAAGACGCTTTTCGATCCAGTAATGGTCTGCCCTCGCGATATTGGATCCCTTTTTAAATCCATCCAGTGCATCCCAGGCAGTTTCCATCTCCTTCTCAAACGCCGCGCCCGCATGGCGGTTCTCATAACGAAGTGCGTAATCATAGTTGAAAAGCTTTGCCTTCCGATAAACTTCTTCCCGCTTGATCTGATCCTCTGTCAGGATCTCATTCAGCATTCCGAATACGATGACTGAATTCCCTGCATAGATCTTGTCAAGCTCCATCTGCTGCGGACTCCAGCAGTGGACTTTCCCATCCGGATTCCTGTAAAGAATCTCCTGCAGCAATTCGATGTAGGGTTCCTTCGTCAAGATCACGCGGGACATTTCCGCGATCAGATCCAGTGATTCCCGACAGTCTTCTTCATGTATGATCACCTGGTCGTTGTTGCAAAAATCCAGTTCTTTCAGAAATTCCTTCTGCACGGAATCCGCGCCCCAGACATGATATTCAATCATTTGATCCAGACGATAAATATTGTTCAGATACGCATAGCGAAAGATTGCCTGTCCTACTTTTTCATATCCGATGATCGCGATCTTTACCGCTTCCTGTCCTTTGGTTTCCTCAAACAGATTCCTGTCCTTCCAGTACTTCCTTGCCGTCAGATCGAAAATATTGAAATAGTGCACATCGCCGCCTGCATCCAACAAAAACGGATCGATCTCATTGAGCAGGAGATACACCTGCTTCCCGGAGAATTCCTGCTTCTGATCCGTAAACAGTCTGATGTTTGCCAGATCATCCTGATACATGATGATATGGTTTTCGGTCTTTTCTGCCTTCTTCCCCGGCGCCAGGTATCCGTGGCGAAGCGATTTGGCCAACCGCACGCCTCCTTCGGTATTACTGTAGACTGCTGTCGAATCCTTATGCCTGCGGGTAAAGAAACGATCGATCGCAGCTGCCAGACTGCTTAAGATCACGATCAAGATACTGGTCGTAACGAGCACTGCTGTGATCTTTGCAAGCAGAATTATAATATTACTGTGGTCCGTAACCGGATTGACAAAATACAACGCACCGGACGCATAAATGGCCTCCCAGAAGCCCATATGCGACAGCCCGAAATATCCGATCATGCCAAGCACGAACGGAACCCAGAAGAATCGTTTGATCACCTGTTTAAAAATCTCAGCCATTCCTATTCTCTCCTGCCATTACTCCTGCAGCGTACGCTCACTCGACGCATCCATCAGACGTCCGTACAGATTCTCCCTGGTCATGTGTGCCATAAATGCATATCCGATCAGGATACAGGTCATGATCATTTCCACCACGATCAGATACCGCGGGATCACCGGGTTAAACGCCCAGATCACCAGATGGAAGAATATAAATGCAATCCCCATCAGCGCACATTTTAACCCGTAATTACGCAGCTCCATCCGGCTCGCACGCTGATAGGTCCCATCCAGAAGAAATGCGCCGAAAAATCCCATCACAGCAAGGAATGCACCGATGCATAACATATTGTGCGGATACGCAAACATCGTGATGAGGGTTCCCAGCATAATGATCACGTAGGTAATCTTACAGCCCCTTTCCTTTTTGCCGCGGCAAAACCGGAACACTTTATTGTACATACAAAAAAGATAGATCAAACTCATTTCGGTTCCGAACAGCGGGAACAGGCTTTTGACGTCTCCGTAAGCATTCCATACTGAAAGACCGTGCGTCCACGGATTATAGACCAGATTGACAAAGGCATACGCGATCACTGCAAGGATCGCGAACGTGATCGTCAAATTGCGATAATAGCCTGACTGATGCACTCTCTTGAAGAACTCCCGTTTCACCCGGATTCCTTCTGCCTTACTGGTGTCCAGATATTCTGAAAGATAAATGTCCAGCGCGCCTCTGACATTCCTGTCAATATTTGAACTGCTGTAGTTTAAGTAGGACTGTGCGATAAAGTCATGCGCGATCTCATATTCCAGATCCGAATCTTTCACGGTCTGTCGGATCAACTGCAGGTCTACCAGATCCTCCAGCACCTTTGACAACTGCTTATGGCCTTCCGGTGACAAGTAGTCCGGATTCAATCCGAAGATCAAATCCGTTTTCTTCATGACCACCTGATGCATCCGTGCCGTCGAAAGCAGATACAGGATCCTTGATGCATTATAGTAATCATTGGTCGAAGTCAGCTGAATGTCAAAATACTGATTTAGCAGTTCATAGCTTTCCAGATCATACATCTCCAGAAGCATTTCATCTGTAGCATTTTTCCGCTTCTTTTCATACTCGGCCATGTGATAGAAGATCTGCTGTTCGATCAATGGCTCCGCCTTATGTTTTTCGTAATAGTGTTTGCCATCCTCCCCAAGCTGCAGTTCACATTTACGCTCGAGCTTTGTCATGCCAAAACGATCTTCGGCATTTTCCTGTGTATGAGCGTCATTCTGGTTTTCACAATAGAAAATGGTATTCCCGACTTTTTCCAATGCGGCATCTTCAAAAGCCGGACCGATATGTTCATAGTGAATACGGTGATTCGTTTTGATCAGATTATCATACCACTTCTCGTATCCATTCTCACTACTTTTGTCCGGTAATATGAAATAGTTTTGACTGGAATCCTTAATTGTACTGACAAGATCGTTTAAAATACCGGAATTGTCTCCGTTCTCACGTTCTCTGCCAAGTGCCTTCAGATTGTTGACATTGAATTCCTTCATGAAATCTGCCAGATACTCTTCCCGCATGGAGAGGATTAAGGCTGTATTCTTACGGGCGATCAACATGATCAGATCACGGACTTCATGCTTTTTATCTTCATCCAGGAAGAAATAGCGTTCAAACTGATCAAGTATAAAAACAACTTTTTTATTGCTGATTTTCTTATCGAGATTATTACTAATATCTTTTGTTGAACCTTTGGTCTCTCCTTTTACCAGATGCTTTTCCAGGATCATTTTAAAATCCGGATAGTTATCGGTCATATCGTAAATCACATAATCCTCTCCGTACATTTTCCTGAAAAACGACAAAATTGTCGATTTCCCGCATCCGGAAGTTCCTGTCAAACAGACTGCCTGCTTGATCGTTTTCTGCGGAAAAACGAGTTCCTCAAGCGTCTGCTTGATATAGGACGCTTCAGCCTCCCGGGAAAGAATGTCACCACTGTCAAGATCCTTGACGACTGCGATGTTATACAACCCCAGGAACGAAAAACCTTCCGTTCTGCGATAAGCTTCGACCTGCTCTTTCGAAGACCTGCCTTTCAACAGCAACACCGCAACGACTAGAACTACCAGCACCACTTCCGCGATCAAACGCAGCCACCATGGCAGCATCGGTAGCATGGTATCTAAAACAGATGCTGCTGTCACACCTACCAACAGGCCTGCCAGAATACGAAATGTCTTGTCTTTCACCCCGTATATGTTATATCCTGTTTTCTTTTTCGCCTGTACTTTCTTCTTTTCTATCGCCTGCATTATCATGATCCTTTAAAAGCAAAACCGTATTTCTGCACCGTTCCAATGCGACTCCTGCTTCTCTGACCCCTCGCGCAAATGCCTGCTCATAGCAAATGACCGCATTTCTCAAGTCCGGTTTCGGTTTATTCTCATAAATATGACCGAGCGCATATGTTGCAAGCGGGATCGCATTCTCCCCATATGCTACTTTCCTGAGCAACTTAACTGCCTCGTCTTCTTTTTCCTGGTCTGTTCTGATCAACATGGCGTAATTATAAATAGCCGCAGGGTATTCTTTATCGATTGCCTTCTGATAATTTTTAATTGCTTCGTTTATGTCTACTTTTACGCCGCCAAATCCATTATGATAGATATAGCCCAATGCATTCAACGCCGGTGGATACTCAGCATCTGCTGCCTTCTGATAATTCTTCAGCGCCTCTTTAAATGCACCCTTCTGTTCAAGTAGATTCCCCATTCGATAATAAGCTGGCACCAGATTACAGCTGGCTGCCTGAGCATAATAGTCATATGCCTTTTCAAGAAGCATATCCTTGATTTCTCCGGCTTCCCGAAGCTCTCCAATATCAACTCCGTATTCCGGAATCAGCGTCAGATCCTTAGCACATCGCTCATAGATATCTGCAAGATTATATGCCGCAGGCATATAGCTTGTTTTAAAGTATGCCTCATTATATAACTGAAATGCCACTGACAGATTGGGTGAAAAGGAATACTTTCCATACTGCCCATGTTCATATGCAAACGCAAGCTTATTCTTGGCGACAGGGTCTCCCTCTTTTGCCCTTTGCCTCAATTCATCAAATCTTTCTTCATCAGAATCATAATCTACTTTACTGATTAACAGCTGATTCGTCAGCTTTGTAAAGACGGCATCAAAGTATTCCATGTTGACAGATACACCATTATAATCTGCTAACTTTTTCATATCGTCAGGAAGATTTTGTGGAAACACGAAATTCCGCATCATGACAGGAATGATATTCTTCTGATGCTCGATTGCATGCACCACCTCTTTCCTGACCCAGTCTTCTGAGTTATTGATGCAGCGATCCAGACCTCCCTGCGGCAATACGACAAGCACGTCGTTGCTACTTTCAATCTCTTCGAATATATTGTCTCCAAACACGCCATTATTCAATGTTTCCACATCATAAAAGACATCATATCCCTTTTGTTTCAGTCGTTCATTTAAGAACGCTGCCATGATTTCTCCGCCTTCCCGGCGATAACTGATAAAAATCTGACACCCCATATTATCCCTCTGGTCTTAAAACGTTAGATTATTCTAATCTTACTTAGATCATATACGTCCCGATCTCTGCCGCATTCTGATCGAGAATATCCTGCAGGGTAATCCCTGACAGGTAGTCATTGATCAGCTTCCGCAAACCTTCCCATACAGGAAGCGTCCGGCAATATGCAGCTCTCGGGCACTGATTCACTTCATCTTCCAGACAGTCAATTACATTCAGACCACCTTCCGCACAGGAAACAATCTCTGCGATTGTGATCTCTGACGGGTTCCGTGCCAGCTTATAGCCGCCCTTTTGTCCCTTTGCCGTCCGCAGAAGATGCGCCTGATTCAAAAGCGGTATGATCTGCTCCATATACTTTTTGGATATTCCCTGTCTTTTTGTGATTTCTTTCAAAGCAATGAACTCATCTCCGTCATGCTCTGCCAGATCGATCATCATTCTGAGCGCGTAACGCCCGCGTGTTGATATTTTCATAGCTTCTCCTTTTTTATATACAAACACCTACTTCTTCCGTATACTTATAAGTTTATTATACGGAATCAGGCCAAAAAAACAATATAATAAATAAGACAGACCCTGTCAGGGTCTGCCTTATAAAACAGTATTTGGAGGAAACTTAATCTAAAAACAACGGTGTGGAGTAATATCTGTCTCCACTGTCCGGAAGCAGGGCTACGATCACCTTACCCTTATTTTCCGGGCGTTTTGCCAGTTCGATCGCGCCATACAGGGCAGCGCCTGAGGAAATGCCGACAGAGATTCCTTCTTTGGTCGCCAGCAGTCTTGCTGCAGCGAAGGCATCCTCGCTCTCTGCTTTATAAACTTCATCATACACTTTTGTGTTTAAGACATCCGGCACAAATCCGGCGCCGATTCCCTGAATCTTATGCGCACCGGCCTTGCCTTCAGAGAGCACCGGTGAGTCAGCCGGTTCCAATGCCACGACTTTGATCTCCGGATTCTGCTCTTTCAGATATTCACCGGTACCGGTTACCGTACCGCCGGTACCTACACCTGCAATAAAGATGTCGACATTGCCGTCTGTGTCGTTCCAGATCTCCGGGCCGGTCGTCGCTTTATGGATCGCTGGGTTTGCCGGATTGACAAACTGTCCCGGGATGAAGCTGTTCGGGATCTCCGCTGCCAGCTCTTCCGCTTTTGCGATCGCGCCCTTCATACCCTTAGCGCCTTCTGTCAGCACGATCTCAGCGCCATAGGCCTTCAGGATATTTCTTCTCTCGACGCTCATCGTCTCAGGCATTGTCAGAATGATCCGATAACCTTTCGCTGCAGAGATCGCTGCCAGGCCGATTCCGGTATTACCGGAAGTCGGCTCGATGATGACAGAGCCCTCTTTTAAGATGCCCTTTTCTTCCGCATCATCGATCATTGCCTTTGCGATTCTGTCCTTGACACTTCCTGCCGGATTGAAATACTCCAGTTTGACCAGAATAGTCGCTTCAAGTCCGAGTTCCTTTTCAATGTTTGTAACCTCTACCAGTGGAGTATTTCCGATGAGCCCTACTGCTCCTTTATAAATATTTGCCATTTTCCTAACGTCCTTTCAATTAAATTCTCTATTTAAAAACGATATTCAAGTATATTTAAACCTTTTTCATTATAAAGAGTTTCATCTGATTTCTCAACGGGCAGCTGCCGCAAATCCCTTTTCCAGATCTTCAAGGATATCATCGATGTGTTCGGTACCGATCGACAACCGGATCGTATTCTGATAGATGCCCTGATCCGAAAGCTCCTCATCCGTCAGCTGGGAATGGGTCGTCGATGCCGGATGGATCACCAGACTCTTCACGTCCGCCACGTTTGCCAGAAGTGAGAAGATTTCAAGCCCATCGATGAATTTCCATGCTTCTTCCTTGCCGCCTTTGATCTCAAAGGTAAAGATCGTCGCGCCGCCATTTGGGAAATAACGCTCATACAGTGCGTGATCCGGATGATCCGGAAGGGACGGATGATTGACCTTTTCCACTTGCGGATGATTGCTTAAGAAGTCGATCACCTTCTTTGTATTTTCCGCATGCCGTTCCAGACGAAGGGAAAGCGTTTCCACACCCTGGAGTAAAAGAAAAGCATTAAACGGCGATAAGGTTGCACCGGTATCGCGAAGCAAAATCGCGCGGATATAAGTTACAAATGCTGCCGGGCCGACTGCATCGTAGAAGGAAACGCCATGATAGCTCGGATTCGGTGCTGCGATGTTCGGATATTTCCCACTTGCGGACCAGTCAAATTTGCCGGCTTCCACGATCACGCCACCGAGTGTCGTGCCATGTCCGCCCAAAAACTTCGTTGCCGAATGTACGACGATATCTGCGCCATGCTCGATCGGTCGGATCAGATACGGTGTTCCGAACGTGTTATCGATCACAAGCGGAAGGCCATGCTTATGTGCAATGTCTGCGATCGCATCAATATCCGGAATATCACTATTCGGATTGCCAAGCGTCTCCAGATAGATTGCTCTGGTGTCTGCCTCGATGGCTGCCTCAACTTCTGAAAGATCATGTGCATCTACAAAGGTAGTACGGATGCCATACTGTGGAAGTGTGTGTGCAAGCAGATTGTAGCTGCCGCCGTAGATGGTCTTCTGTGCTACGATATGTCCGCCGTTTGCAGCGAGTGCCTGAATGGTATAGGTGATTGCTGCTGCGCCGGATGCAAGTGCAAGACCTGCGCTGCCGCCTTCAAGCGCTGCGACCCTGTCTTCAAACACACCCTGTGTTGAGTTCGTCAGACGTCCGTAAATGTTTCCCGGATCCGCAAGTCCAAACCGGTCTGCCGCATGCTGGCTGTTATGAAAGACATACGATGTCGTCTGATAGATCGGCACTGCACGTGCATCGGTAGCCGGGTCTGCCTGTTCCTGTCCGACATGCAGCTGTAATGTTTCAAATCTGTATTTACTCATAACTGATCCTCCCTTTGGTTCTTAAGAATCTTACTTGATTCGCTGTTGTTGGAGCTTAATATACTATAGTAAACCTAGTTTGTCAATAGGTTTTCTAAGTTTTATTTTTAAAAAATTAGAAGCTGCCATTTTGACAGCTTCTTTTCTCAAGTATGTTCTCATTCAGCGTGTAACAACCGGTTACGCCTGATTCTCATAATAGTTGTCCAGTGCGGATTTAATCGCTTCTTCTGCCAGAACAGAACAGTGCATTTTATACCCCGGAAGTCCGTCGAGTGCCTCTGCAACTGCTTCGTTTGTCAGTTTTGCCACCTCAGACAGCGGTTGACCTTTGATCAGCTCCGTCGCCATAGAACTGGACGCGATCGCACTGCCGCATCCGAATGTTTCAAACTTGACATCCTTAACGATATCATCCTCGATCTTCATATACATCTTCATGATGTCGCCGCACTTCGCATTTCCGACTTCACCGACTGCATTTGCATCCTCAATGATCCCGACATTTCTGGGATTTCTGAAATGATCCATTACTTTTTCACTGTATAATGCCATTTTGATTTCCTCCTATTACAGAATAAATTCCTTTTTTCCTGTCATCAGATCTCTCCAGATCGGAGAAAAACCTCTTAAATACTCCACAACCTCTTTCACGGACCGGATCAGGTATTCCACTTCTTCATCCGTCGTCTCTGCGTCCATGCTCAGCCGCAATGAACCGTGTGCCACATCATGCACTCGTCCGATCGCAAGCAGCACATGGCTCGGATCAAGCGAACCGGATGTGCAAGCGCTTCCCGAAGATGCACTGATTCCCTTATCGTCTAACAGCAATAACAGCGACTCTCCTTCAATGCCTTCAAAACAGAAATTCACGTTTCCAGGGAGACGTTTTGTCGCATCACCGTTTAATGCGGCATGCGGAATCTCAGAGATGCCTTCAATCAGACGGGTGCGTATTGCAATGAGACGATCGGTATTTGCCTGCAGATTGGCAACGGCCTCTTTCAATGCTTCCGTCATGGCAGCGATCGCCGGAACGTTTTCCGTGCCCGCACGCTTACCTCTCTCCTGTGCGCCACCCTCGATCAGATTGGTCAGCGGAATCCCTTTTTTCACATACAAAAATCCTGCGCCCTTCGGGCCGTGGAATTTATGTCCTGACGCAGACAGCATATCAATATTCTCTGCCTCTACATCGATTGGCAGATGACCGACTGCCTGCACCGCATCGGTATGGAACAGAATCTGATGCGCTCTGCAGATTGCTCCGATCTCCTTGATCGGCTGGATCGTTCCGATCTCATTGTTGGCATACATGATCGTTACCAGACACGTATCCTCACGGATGGCTGCCTCCAATTCTTCTGTACGGACCAGTCCGTCCTCATGGACATCAAGCAGTGTTACTTCAAATCCGTCTTTTTCCAGTCTTTTTAACGTGTGCAGGATCGCATGATGTTCAAATGCAGAGGAAATGATATGCATCTTTCCCTTCTTTTTCCCGATCTGTGCAGCTGTTAAAAGTGCCTGGTTATCTGCTTCACTTCCCCCGGATGTAAAATAGATCTCACGGGGAGAGGCGTTGATGATCGCAGCGACCTCCTCTCTGGCCAGTTCGAGTGTTTCCTTCGCTTTCTGTCCTATGCTATAGAGACTGGAGGGATTTCCATAGTCCTCCTCCATGCATCGGATCATTACATTCATCGCAGCCGGACTCATCATTGTCGTCGCCGCGTTATCAGCATATACCTTCATCTTATTCTCCTTTTCCTCTGATGATTTATCTGAGACGTTTTTCTTTCACTTATGCTTCGGCCGCTTCCATCACGATCTCATCCCCTTTATGGATGACTCCGCCATGAAGCACTCTCGCAAACACACCTTCTCTGGGCATGATGCAATCGCCCATCACTTTATAGATCTGACAGTGGCTGTGGCACTCTTTTCCGATCTGTGTCATTTCCAGTAATACATCCCCGATTCGGAATCTGGTACCGATCGGAAGCTCCTTAAAGTGAAATCCTTCCACGATCAGATTCTCTCCGAATGCCCCAAAATCAACTTCCGCTCCCCTGGCACGGAACTCCTCAATCTGTCCCAATCCCAAAAGACTTACCTGCCTGTGCCACTTTCCGGCATGCGCATCATCTTTGATGCCCCATTCCTCTATCAGTTCTGCTGTGGGAACCTCATGCTTTTGCGTCCCCTTTTTCTCACTGATACAGATTCCCTGAATGATTCCCATGATACCTCCTGCTGCATTTCAAAATATGTCACACAGAAAAACTCCCTCTTTTTTCTGTTTGATTCACATCTCTCCTACCTGTACGAGAATAACACCCATTTACCCGCTGTGTCAATAGGTAATTAACATTTTGGCTTGATTTACCTATCAACCCTGCGGTATAATGGGTCGAAAAGGAGGCACACATCATGATTTCAACCAAAGGACGCTATGCACTCCGGGTCATGATCGATCTTGCAGAGCATGAAGCAGAAGGTCATATCCCGTTAAAAGACATTGCCGATCGTCAGCAGATCTCAAAGAAATATCTTGAAAGCATTGTAAAAGAACTGGTCCGCGGGAAGCTCGTGACCGGCGTCAGTGGCAAAGGCGGCGGATATCAGCTCTGTCGGCCCGCAGCCGATTACAGCGTCGGAGAGATCCTTGAACTTTTGGAGGGGCCGCTTTCCTCTGTTGCCTGCCTGCTTGAAGATGCGGCGGAATGTCCCAGAGCAGACAGCTGCCAGACTCTTCCCATGTGGTCAGAATTTGACCATATGGTTCATGACTTTTTCTATGGCAAAAAGCTTACGGATCTGATTGAAAGCAAATAAAAGCAAATGGCTGAGGTTATTTACCCCAGCCATTTTCATGTAATATCTGACAGATCTTTCGATCGATCACTTCACTATTTTGTATCTCTGCATCCGGTGCATTCGACTCCGGTTCTCCGCAGACATCGATTCCGATCACATGGTATTCCCTGATCAGATATTGCAGGCATGACAGCAGCACATCTGTCTGCAACGTCCCCTGGTCCCAGTTGGTATTGACCGCCTCCTCGGAAAGCACATCTTTATCCACCGAAATATAAACCGGCATGGTTCCATCAAGATCTGCAAACGCGCCATCCGGCTCATACAGATCTGCCTCTGTCAGCAGACAGATCTTATCCCGCATCTCTTTCATATATGTCTCTTCATGTGTCCCTGCGATCCATACCTTCTGTAAATGCGGATCCCGCAGCAATGCTGTCCGGATCCAGGAGCCACAGCTCAACAACTCATCGCCCCATGCGGAAGGCTGCATATCGGAATGATGATCAAATACGATCAACTGATAAGGCTCGCTGATTTTTTCCAACCAGAAAAGAGATGCATAGTGATAGTTTCCGGAATCCAGAAAATGAAGTCCCTCTGCGGAAAGCTCCGCGAGCTTTTCCCGGATCACATTTGCCGCCTCATCACTGCAGTATGCATTTGTTCCCGGCAGATCAGTCAGCGAGATGCTCACCTCTGCCAGTCGTTCCCTGCGCTGATACACGCCGGAGAAATCCATATCGATCATCTTTTAAACGCCTTCCTTTACGCCGCCCTGGCTGTAGACTTCCCGTACATTCTCAAATCCGTTTTCTGTCAAATCTACCGCATACACGCCGCAGGTGCTGATGTATTTTGCCCAATAACTTCCGTTTGATGCCGGTGAAAGGTATTCCAGCGCCCCTTTCATCGCAACGGCATGTGTCGCGATCAGAATATTTCCTTCGCTTGTCTTTAAGCTTTCTAGGAACTTCCCAAGCCGGTCCACAACAGATGACAAAGGTTCCATCCCGTCGGGTGCCGGGTTGTTTACAAAGTCACTGAAGAACGTGATGATCTCCGGTGCCGGATTGGTCAGATCCATTCCTTCGTATGGACCATAATCCATTTCGAGAAGCCGCTCATCCGTCGTCACTTCCTGTCCGCCTGTCACAAGCTCTGCTGTCTGCATCGCGCGGATCATCGGACTCGCATAGACACGGTCAAATGTGATGCCCTGTTTGCGAAACCATTCTCCGGCTGTCTTCGCCTCATTGATTCCGGTTTCGTTTAACGCAATATTGCTTCTTCCCTGCAGGAGCTTGGCCTGGTTTTTATCTGTCTGTCCGTGGCGCATAATATAAATTGTCATCTTAAGTAGCCTCACTTTCCTTATTCATCGCTTGTACCCTGCAATAGTGCAAGGTAAGAATTTCTGATCGTATCCTTCAGAGAATATCCCAGCTGTTCCAGTACCCGGGAAATCTTAGAAAGCGCCGCATCCTTTTCATCCTCATGTGCCACTACGATCTCCAGCTCTAAAAACGCCCCCAGACCATCGATCC
>CADBRG010000075.1 GCA_902797015.1 uncultured Lachnospiraceae bacterium | reverse complement strand
AGGAAGTACAGTTGGGAGAACATACTCCAACTATAATGAGTTTAGTTTTTATAACCTTGTAACGTCTGTAATCAGTGGTGATTTTTCAGCACAGTTTAATCAGCTTGATACTTACGAACAAGCACAAGGCCGAACGTATCCTGGCATCCGTGAAAACCTTACAACATTATCGCAAATTGATTTTGACGATATTGATTATGTAGTACTTCTTCAAGGAACAAATGATTTTGGTATTACCGCTGTTCATGCAGCGGAAGGATATGCGACAAAAATTGTTGAAATGAAAGAGCATATGGATGATGCCATTGACAGATTTATCACGGCATATCCGAAATTGAAGTTTTATATCATAAGTCCGCCTTTCCGGGCAACACCAACGGAAGATTATTATGGTGATACACTTGCAGACTATATTACCGCCGAGCAGGAAGTAGCAGAAAAATACGCCATTCCGTTTTATAATCTGCTGACACATTCACGGATTTGCGATAAAAACAAAACAATATATATGAATAGTGACGGCGGCGTATATGTTCACCAGAATGATTACGGTGACTCTTGGCTTGCAGAATTGGTGGCTAAATTTATATCCGTAAATTGATTTAAATGGATCTTTAATTTATCAACTAAGGGTTGCTGCGTAATGTGGCAGCCCTTTTATATTTGCTCATGAAAGGAGAAGAGAATGGGAGATAACATTACGAGACCTGATCATTACTGTGAGGGAAGAGAATACGAACCGAAAGACGTGATCCGGGATTGGGGACTGAACTTCAATCTCGGATCAGCTGTTAAGTACATCAGTCGTGCTGGTCGGAAGGGTGACAAGCTGGAAGACCTGCAGAAAGCAAAGCAGTTTCTGGAGTTTGAGATTGCGGCGGTGGAGAAAGGAACCATTGCCAGTTATGCAACGTTTTCTGACGAATATGTAAATAGCAATATTGACGCATTTGTCAGAGCAGTTCTTAATGGTGAATTAGATATTGATAATAATTTCGAATCCGACGAAATACGCGAAAAAATTATTGATCGCATAATCGAAAAATGGAAAAGAGACGAGATTTCACTGATTGATATTCCAGACGATGTATGGTGTTATTCGAAAAAGATAAGAGACTATGGCTCATATCTGTGCGATGAATGCGTAAAAGAAGCCAGAAAGGATGTGAAGAAAAAACTGGAAGAAAGACTGATAGAAGAGAAAGAAAAAAGAATTTCGGCCGAATTGTTATCGAGGGCTGTTACTAGGTCAGAAAACCCTATGAAATTCGAAGACATGCCAGAAAGTCTCAAGTCCAGAGTCATAAACAACATAGCTCAGGAAGTATTGGATTCACAGATTATTCCGCCAGATGAAATTCGCGAGGCTGTTATTGACCGGATTGTTGAGTGGATCGAAAACGACGAACTTGATTGCTTTGATATTTCTTACAATCTGTATAATGCGTATCAGGATATTCGGGATGCTATAGCAAGACAGGCGTTACATAAGGTAGGAGAGGCGGAAAGAGAAGATCTTAAACGCTTCGTTCAGAAGATCGATCGTGGCGAAATTGATTGTAATGTTATTCCTAGTGAACTTTATAGTAGCTATAAGGATATTAGGGATGCAGTCGAACGAAGAACTTCCTGGTATACTAACGGGATACTTGGCCACTGGTATTATTATCAAAATATTCCTGATGGATATAAGACTAGGGTTATCGACCGGATTGTCGAGATGGTCAGAAACGGCGAACTTGATCTCATGGATATTCCTAATGACTTGTACGATGAGTGCGTAAGAAGCCGGGCGGATATCGCGAATAGTGACTATCGCAAGGCACCGGATGGTATAAAAAAGTATGCAGAAGATACAGAAGATACTGTCTCCATCAAGTTCGAGTTTGAAGTAGACCCGGACATTGATACCGATACTGTAAACGTGCATGTTTATATTAAGAATAAGGAGGACTAATTATGAAACTTGTACAGAGGTCGAGCGGTTTATATTTGGAAGGGATTCAGCAGAATGACATTCGGTTTGCCAATCTGGCTGGGCGAATGACCGGTTCACCGTATGATGATCCGAAGAATCCGAAGCATGTATATGTGCTGTGGGTGGATGATCCGGAAATCGTGCAGGTACTGAGAGAGCAGCATGTCAACGTCACAGAGAAGCCGGATGTGGATGACCCGAAGATTATTCGTCACAGTGTGCAGTTGAAGGCGTATCCGAAGATGAGAGTCAACAGAAACACAGGTAAGGAAGAGCAGTCTCCTAAGGTCATGCTGCGGACTACTCAGAACACTGTGCGACTGGAAGCGGCGTCGTTTGGGTTGGTCGATTCAGCGCATGTAGAGTCTGTTGATATTCGTCTGCACACCTGGCAGTATGACCAGCGTAAGCCGGATCGTGTTGCTGTAATCGATGAGTTGTGGCTGACAGTGGACGAGGGAGCAGGAGAGGCTGACGAATCTTATCTGGATGAGAAGTATGGATATTCTGAACCTGTACTGGGTGAAGAAGAGGTTCCTTTTCAATGAAGCTGACATCAGAAGAAATGGATATTTGCAGACAGTATAGTAAACGTGATAAGGAAGGTCGTGTTCACTGTTTTGAATGCCCTCTCGCATTCGACAGTGCGTTTCCTATCTGCAAGAAAACTGTATCAAAGAAAGAGTATCTGGAAGAGTATTCAGATAGGAAATAATGTATGTCATTTCGGTGAATTATTGTGTGTCATTTTTGAGGTTTTTCGAATTAATGTGTGTCATTTTTTAAAATAATGTGTGCCATTTTGAGCGTTTTGGCCAGAAAAAGTGGGCATTTGCCCAGAAAATGGCGCACATTAAATAGTGCCTCAAACCCGCATAAATACTGGGTTTTTTGACCTTCGTGGCCAGAAACCCAGATTTTTATCAAAAAAAAAGTTTTTT
>CADBRG010000074.1 GCA_902797015.1 uncultured Lachnospiraceae bacterium | reverse complement strand
CCTGGCATCGGTCGGATTTACCTGTATTGTCCTCATGGCCGGCAATATGGGAAGCTACCCATTTGTCAGCGTCCAGGTGGCACTGCTTCTCGCAATCGGTCTGGTCGCACTCATCCTGTTTGCCGTCCGTCAGATGAAGATCGAATCCCCGCTGTTAAACCTGCGTGTCTTTAAGACCAGAGACTTCACCGTTGCCGTGATCATCTGCATGATCTTCTACGCATTGATGAACGGTATGTCTACGATCATCCCGATCCTGGTTCAGACCGTTCAGGGACAGAGCGCTACGGTATTCGGTGTCGTGATCGCGCCGTGCGCACTGATCACGGGTCTGATGAGTCCTGTTGCCGGCAAGCTGTATGATAAGATCGGCATGAAACCTTTGGCAATGCTTGGCACCGCACTGGTTCTGATCAGTGAGATCAGTACACTTTTTGTCAGAGAAGACATGTCCTCCTATATTCTGATCATCCCGCTCGTCATCCTGGGCTTCGGTATGTCCTTTGTCATGATGAACCTGGCTGCCTTCGGAATGGAAAAACTGGAAGGCGCAGAAAAAACCGATGGCACAGCACTGATGACGTGCCTTCGTACCATCGGCGGTGCACTCGGCGCAGCCGGTTTTGTATCACTGATGTCTGTCGGCGTGACAGATTCCAACTACACGATGGCCAATGTCCGCCACAGTTATGTCGGCATGGTAATCCTCGCCGTTGTCTGCGTCGTCCTTGCCTTTGGATTTATCAAGCAAAACAAGCAGAAATAAAACGAAATACACCTTTGTTTCCAGACCAGAAAAGCCTTGTGATCCGCATGCTCGGCGGACCGCAGGGCTTTTTTATTTCAATCGGCATCATCACTATATGGATGTGGCACACCCATAACAAATGGACGTGCCGGGTAATTTTCAATTGTTCCACATTTTTTTAGAATAAGAAATGAGGTATGATGAAAATGAAATTCCAGATCACAGACGAATTAAAAGTTCAGATCGGCAGCAACATCCGGGAGGCCCGCAAGGCTGCAGGGCTTACGCAGGAAGCGCTTGCAGAAGAAATGGGCGTCAACAAGAAGCACATTTCCAATCTCGAGCGCGGAAAAAACTGCCCTTCCCTGGCTGCGCTGATGGAGATCAACCGCATCTGTAACGTATCCTGTGATCAGCTTCTGTATGGCACAAGGAAGGATTCTGATATCCCTTTTCTTGTCAGACGTGCCTGCCAGCTCCCCGATCATCAGCTGGCGATCTATCTGCGATATACCGATCTGTTTTTTGAGGCCTTAGCAGAAGAGCTGTCTTAACATCCCCTGCTATTGCCCGTTCATATGCACATCGATCTGTGGATACGGAATCGATATACCGGCCTCCGTCAGGCACTCCAGGATAATCCTGTTTGCCGCAAGACGAAGGTCATATTTTTTTGACGGATAGCAGAAAAAGCGGACCTTGTATAAAATATCGGAATCCTCAAAATTCACGATGCCTTTCATCACACAATCATCTACACCATCCAGCTGTGCGATCCTGCTTGCTGCATCCGACAATATATCAAACACCCGCTGATGATCTTCTTCATACGGCAGGCCGATATCAATATCCTGGAACTGACTCTCAGGTACAACGCTGATCTCGGAGATATTCCGGTTCGACACGCTTAAAACGTCTCCGTTTGCAAACAAACGAATCTTAGTCGTACGCATGCTGAATTCGATCACGACGCCTTCCTTATCACCATATCTCACCACGTCGCCTTCCTTAAAAAAAGAATCCCGGACGATATGCGTTCCCATGATGATATCCTTCAGATAATCCTGCAGCGCAAGACCAACGACCGCACTCGCGATACCAAGTCCTGCCACAAGCGATGTGACATTGATCTCATTGATCTGCAAAACAGCCAGGATTACCAGAATCACCACAATACCACGTGCAGCATTGTAAAACAATGTTGTCGGCCGGTTTCCGCCGGCTGCTACCTGCTGTTCCACATGGCGGTTATACAGCCGCTTGAAAACCATCCAGATGATAATGGCCACACCGACCACGCATAAACTGATAATGATATGGGACAGCGAAAAATCTGCGTTTTTTAATGCTTCTGACATCTATCAAACCTCTCTGTCATCTGCGTCAATGCAATTTCGGAAAACCGTTTTGCCGCAACGCCTCATATAAAACAACTGCTACTGAATTTGCCAGATTCAAAGATCGGATATCTTCTCCCATCGGGATGCGGATGCACTGCGCCTCATTCTGATGCAGGATCTCTTCCGGAATCCCGCCGCTTTCCTTGCCAAACATGATAAAATCATCCGGGCCAAAATCCGCCTCTGTATAGCTTTTCTTCGCCTTCGTAGACGCGTACCAGATGCGCGCATCCGGGTGCTTCTGACAAAATTCCTCATAATTGATGTAACGCGTCACATCCAGATCGTACCAGTAGTCCATTCCGGCCCGTTTGATCGCCTGGTCTGTCAGGCGAAAGCCCAATGGCTCGATCAGGTGAAGCGAAGACCCTGTTGCCATACAGGTCCTTCCGATATTGCCGGTGTTGCTTGGAATTTCCGGTTCATGTAAAACGATGTGCATCATATTTGCCTCATCTTTCTTTTATATTTCTATTGTTCCGTGAACTTTTTCAAATGTCCTATCGAATATGCAGAAAAAAACAGGTTATAAATACAGCGATTCCTCTTTTTGAGAAATCGCTGTATTTTTCTTTTCTCAATTACAATTAGAACAGTCCGGAAATCTTTCCGTTCTCATCTACGTCGATCCGCTCTGCGGCAGGAACCTTCGGAAGTCCCGGCATCGTCATGATGTCACCGGTCAGCGCAACGATAAATCCTGCGCCCGCGCTTACCTTTAAGTTTCTGACGGTAACCGTAAAGCCCTTCGGCGCACCCAGAAGCTTCGGATCATCAGAGAAGGAATACTGGGTCTTTGCCATGCAGACCGGCATATCTCCGAATCCAAGATCTTCTAACTGCTTCGCCTGTTTTGCTGCCTTTGCAGTCAGCACTACACCATCTGCGTGGTAAATGCGCTTGCAGATCGCTTCGAGCTTCTCCTCAATGGAGAGATCTGTCTCATAGGAGAATGTGAAGTTGCTCGGTTCGTCACAAAGACGGACTACTTCCTCAGCAAGTGCCTTTCCGCCTTCGCCGCCCTTTGCCCAAACTTCAGACAATGCAACGTTTACGCCAAGCTCTTTGCATTTCGCTTCCACCAGATCCAGTTCTGCTTTTGTATCTGTCGGGAAGGCATTGATCGCAACCACACACGGCAGACCGTATACATCTTTGATATTGGAAACATGCTGCAGAAGGTTTGGCATACCCTTCTCAAGCGCTTCCAGATTTTCTTCATTCAGATCTGCTTTTGCAACGCCGCCGTGGTATTTCAGTGCACGAACGGTTGCAACGATGACAACGGCATTCGGCTTCAGGCCTGCCATCCGGCACTTGATATCCAGGAACTTCTCAGCACCAAGGTCCGCAGCAAATCCTGCTTCCGTTACGATATAATCACCGAGCTTTAATGCCAGTCTGGTCGCGGTTACAGAGTTGCATCCGTGTGCGATGTTTGCGAACGGACCGCCGTGTACCAGTGCCGGTGTATGCTCAAGTGTCTGTACCAGGTTCGGCTTTAATGCATCCTTCAGAAGAGCTGCCATCGCGCCTTCTGCCTTCAGGTCATGCGCCGTAACCGGTTTGCCGTCATAAGTATATGCTACGATGATGCTACCCAGTCTCTTTTTCAGATCCACGATGTCAGATGCCAGGCAAAGAACTGCCATAACCTCTGATGCAACGGTGATGTCAAATCCATCCTCACGCGGTACACCCTGCAGCTTTCCGCCAAGGCCGTCAACGATATTTCGAAGCTGACGGTCATTCATGTCAACCGCACGCTTCCAGGTGATCTGCTTGGTGTCGATGCCCAGCTCATTGCCCTGCTGAATGTGGTTGTCAAGCATTGCTGCCAGAAGATTATTGGCCGCGCCGATCGCATGGAAGTCACCTGTAAAGTGCAGGTTAATGTCTTCCATCGGTACAACCTGTGCATAACCGCCGCCTGCGGCACCGCCTTTGATACCGAATACCGGTCCCAGTGACGGCTCACGGAGTGCTACAACGACATTCTTGCCGATCTTTTTCAGTCCGTCTGCCAGACCAACGCTTGTCGTCGTCTTGCCTTCTCCGGCCGGTGTCGGTGTGATCGCCGTAACAAGGATCAGCTTGCCATCCGGATCGCCTTCATGCTCTTTCAGGAAGTTATAGTCAATTTTTGCCTTATAACGTCCATAGTTTTCTACATACTCCTCCGGGATCGCAAGACTCTCTGCGATCTCATTTACCGGTTTCATCGTCGCTTCCTGTGCAATCTCGATATCTGACTTATATCCCATCGTACTCCTCCGTTTTTCCAAATCTATCACGAACCTGTTACAATCATGTTACCCGGACTTTAGTTTAGCATGAAATAGTTGGTTTGAGAATACTTGCTTTTTCCCAAAAATTGCGCCACAATTGGCATGTAACTGGCAATTATAACAAATGCACATGAGGACTGAAATGACTGACAAACCATTTTACCTGACAACACTTTGCTACATCGAAAAAGACGACGCATATCTCATGCTGCACCGGACCAAAAAAGAGCACGATATCAACAAAGGAAAATGGATCGGTGTCGGCGGAAAATTCGAGCCGGATGAGACACCGGAGGAATGCCTGCTCCGGGAGGTCAAAGAAGAAACCGGCCTGACACTGACCGGTTTCAGACTGCGCGGCATCATCACTTTTTTAAATGATGCATGGCCCACAGAATATATGTTTTTATATACAGCTGATGCCTTCACGGGAACATTAACACCGCTTCGTGACACGCATCTGCTAAGCACATACCGAAAGCTCCTTCCGGGCACCAGTGGCGATCAGCTGTTTGCCTGCAACGAAGGGAATCTGGCATGGGTCCCGAAAAAAGATCTGATGAAGCTGAATCTCTGGGAGGGGGACAAATTATTTTTAAAGCTGCTGACAGAAGATGCCGGCATGTTTTCCCTCAAAGTCAGCTATCACGGAGATAACCTCAAAGAGGCGGTTCTCTATCTGCACGATGATCAGAACGCATAACCTTACTCATACCGCAGTGCATCGATCGGGTTCATTTTCGCTGCTTTATTTGCCGGATAATATCCGAAGAAAATGCCGACGGCCATCGCGACACCAAGGGAAAGCAGGATGCTAAACGGCGTCGGGCCGCTCAATGCTCCCATCACAGCCGTCGCGATCATGCCAAGCACAGAGCCGATCACGATGCCGATCACACCGCCAAGCAGACAGATAATGATCGCTTCCGTGATAAACTGTGTCCGGATGGATCCGTTTGTCGCGCCAAGCGCTTTTCTCGTACCGATCTCTCTCGTGCGCTCCGTGATTGAAACCAGCATAATGTTCATGACGCCGATTCCGCCTACGACCAGTGCGATCGCAGCAATGGCGGAAATGGCAAGGGTCACTTTTCCCATCACACCGGACATCTCATCCACAACAGATGACATGCTGAACGCAGACGGCTGGATATTCGGATTGTCTCTGTAATAGGTATCCGTCAGATACTCCTGAATGGTCTGCGCAAAGCTTTCCGAATCAACGCCCTGCTTTGTGACAACGTCAAACCAGTAATACTGATTGCCGGACTCCTGTCCGTAGATATTTCTTGCCGCGAGCAACGGCGTATAGATTTGTGCCGTATCGCCTTGTCCCATGATCAGGGATGACATCATCGTATCCTTCTGATACTCATAGATCCCGACCACTTTCATCTCAAGGTTCTTATCCTCGATCATGGTCTCAAATGTCGCACCGATCGCTGTATCGATGTCTCCAAACAGACTCTCTGCAAACTGATCGGAGATCATGACCACGTTGCTTCCCCTGTCCAGATCTTCTTCCGTAAAATAGGACCCTCGCAGGATGGTCAGATTATTCGCATAAAAATATCCTGCAGTCACACCGGTCAGGTTCGCCGCCTCGGACTTGTTATGGTAGTTGCATTCAATCGTTCCGATCCCCTCTTCTACAGAGATCGCCTGTATCTGATCCGGATAATGGGCGCAGAGATCCCTAATCATTTCTGCCGTAAAATAGTCATCATCCGTCATCCCATACGTTTGCTCTACCTCACCGAAAACCGGTTCTTCTCCGGTCTCCATATCCGCCTCTTCTTCAAGCGGCGCCTTCTCCTCGATATAAACAGAAATATTATTGCCGCCCAGAGACTGCATGGCATCGGCCACGCCTTTGGTCAGCCCGTTTCCGACTGTCATGATCGTAATGACAGAGGCGATACCGATGATAATGCCGAGCATGGTCAGAATCGCACGCATTTTGTTTAAACGGAGGCTTTCCAGTGCCAGCAAAATGTTTTCACGAAGCATCTGTTCCACCTCCCATGATTCTCTCGTTGATCACACGACCATCCATTAACGTAATGATCCGTCCGGTCTCATTTGCAAGCGTCTCAGAATGCGTGATCAGCAAAATGGTTTTTCCGTGATTCTCATGAAGGTCATGAAAAATATCCATGATCATATGACCGGTCTTGGAATCCAGCGCACCGGTCGGCTCATCCGCCAGAATGATCGCCGGGTCATTTGCCATCGCCCGCGCGATCGCCACACGCTGCTTCTGACCGCCCGAGAGCTCCTCTGGCTTATGATCCATACGATCGGCCATTCCGACCATTTCCATAAGCTCCACGGCTTTTTCCTGACGTTCTTTCCGGGAAACCCCGCCGTACATCAGCGGTACCTCAACATTCTTCAAAGCATTCATGCGGGGAATCAGGTTATAGGTCTGGAAAACAAATCCGATCTTTTTGTTGCGCAATGCTGACAGGTCCGCATCCGATGCCCGGTTCACATCAATCCCATCCAGGAAATAGGTTCCTTCGGTCGGGCGGTCTAAAAGACCGATCAGGTTCATCAGCGTCGATTTTCCGGAGCCGGATTCACCGACGATTGAAAGAAACTCCCCGTCTTCAACGGTCAGATCGATCCCGTTTAAGATCTGCAGTTCATTCTCCTGCCCTTCAAAAAAACGTTTGATAATGTGATGCATTTCTATCACATTGTGTTCCATTCTTTTCTCCTGTCTCTTACATCACAAAGGATGCTTTTATCATCCAAGTCCGCCCGCAGGATCCATCTCATCCAGGCCTTCTGTTCCTGTCTGCGGCAAAAGTATCACGGTTCCGTTTTCAATCCCCGGTGTCGGCAGGATCTCGACATAATAGCCGCTTTCCATACCGGTCTCCACCTTGATCTCCGTGTAATCATCGGCACTTTCTGCACCGGTCATTTCAGGCACTGCCGATGTGCCGTCGCTTTGGGTATCAGGAACCACGTGCAGCGTTTTGTTTCCGTTTTCATCCGTAAAGATCGCATCATACGGTACGACCAGAATGTTTTTCTTTTGTTCCTTGATCAGCGAAAGCTTTGCCGTCATATCAATCCGCAGTCTCTCATTTGCCTCTAGCAGATCGATCTCCACCTGATAGCCGGACCCGGATGAAGAAACCGCGGTGTTGCCCATACCCTCCATTGCATTCGCAGCGGGCACACTTGCGGAGCCTGCCGTCGGCGCGACGCTTGTTACCTTACCTGCCAGTTCTTCATCGCCGGTTGCATCGGTCTTGATCAGAACATCCATTCCTTCCTTAACATCCGGAATATCTGTTTCCTTGATGCTTGCTTCTACATATAAGTGCTCCGTATCCTGAATCGTCACCACTATGCCGCCGGTATATATTCCGTCGGCAGCAACATTCACAGCCGTTACCGTACCGGAAACCGGCGATTTTAATGACTCGCCGTCAATCGCCTCCTGCAGAGAGCGGATCTGTGCCTTTGTGGAGTTGTCTTCTCCGTCTGCCCCGAGATTTGCGCTGTCCAGAGCGTCTTTTGCTGAAGCGATCGCTTCGTCAGCGGAATCTGATGTGGTCTGATATGCTGCACACGCCTGTCTATATGCTGCCTCAGCAGAAGTAACGGCATCCTTTAAGGTTTGCTCGTATTTTGGATCTGTTATCTCTTCATATGCCGTATCTGCGTCATCTACCTGCGCCTTTGCCGAATCAATCGCAGCCTGGTCACCACTTTCTGTAGCCTTTTCCAGCGCTTCCTTGGCCTGATCAAGAGCTGCCTTTGCTGCCTCTTTTTCTCCGGGAAGTGCCTCCAATTCCGCCTTAGCCGTATTAACACCTGCCGCTGCCGCATCGATCTCTGCCTGTGCCGCCTCTAACTGCGTATCCTTCGAAGACACTGCCTGGTCATACGCTCTCTGTGCACTCTTGATGCCCTGCGCTTCGGCTGCTTCTGCTTTCGCCTGTGCTTCTTTCACATCCGCGAGCTGCTCTTTTGCACTGCTGACATCGAAGGTACAAAGAACGTCTCCCTCCGAGACCACATCGCCTACTTTTACATTTACACCAGTCACCTTCAGTCCGGTCTCTCCGACACCACCGGCTGTCACATCTGTTACAACCTTGCTCTTGATCGTACCCGTTGCAGCGATCGATGATGTCAGGGTCTTTCTTGAAACCTGGTCCGTTGTAACTGTTGGCATAATACTCTCGATCTGCTTTTTCTGATGCGCATGCCAGCCGGCGAATGCCACTGCGGCGGCTGCAGCGATCACGACGATCGTGATGATGATCTTCTTTTTCTTCTTTCCGGATGCTTCATTGATCTGACCGTTTTTGTCTTTTCCCATATTCAAGTCCTCACCGTACTATATATTCAACTAATGTTGTAGTTTTATATCTTTTATCATCCATGATGATACGCTCCTAACGCTTTTCGGTCAACGAAAAAATTCTGAGGAAAATCTTAAGATTTCCCTCAGAATTCTAATTGTTTTATCGATTCAGTTTTACACCAAATGCTTATGCATTGGATGCTTTTCCGTATTTCTCCTCATGCTGTCTCTTGATCTCTTCGCGCTGTTCTTTATGCTCAGCCCAGATCTTCTCAGCTGTCGGTGCCCAGTTCTCAGCATACGGAACGGTCTTTGCGATCAGATCGTCAACCGGCTCCTCTGCCTGCATATCTGTAGAATGTGCGCCGGACTCCTCAACCATCTTCTTGATCATCTGCGGATTCTCAAGCATCGGGCACGGCTGAAGCATGTTCTCATTGAACGGCTGGTTGTTATGATATGCCATGAACAGCGGCTGCTGCAGGCACTCAAGCAGTGATTTCTCACGGATGTTTGCGCCTGAGTAATGGATGAATACGCACGGCTCAACATCACCGTTCGGGTTGATGTGCAGGTAGTTCTTACCGCCTGCAATACATCCGCCTACGAACTCAGCATCGTTCTGGAAGTCAAGTGTGAACAGCGGGATGTCGCAGGTTCTCATACGGATTCCGCGAACCTTCTCTACCATGTATGCACGCTGTTCCGGTGTCAGTAAAAGATCTGTAGAAGCATCTTTTCCAACCGGCATGTAATGGAAGTACCATGCGATCAGTACACCGTGATCAACCAGGTTGTTCAGGAACTCATCGCTTGTAACTGCCTTGTAGTTTTTGCTGGTGTAGCATACGGAAACACCGTACAGAAGACCATACTCATGCAGCTTGTCAAATGCTGCCATAACCTTCTGGTAAACACCTGCTCCACGACGGTCATCTGTGGTCTCTTCTGTTCCCTCGATGGAGATTGCGAAGGAGATGTTGCCGACGCGCTGTACTTCTTTACAGAACTCATCATCGATCAGGGTTCCGTTTGTGAAGATATGGAATGCACAGTCATTGTGCTTGTCAGCCAGCTTGATGATGTCATGTCTTCTAACGAGCGGCTCACCACCTGTCAGTACAAAGAAGTGGATACCAAGTTCTTTTGCCTGTGTGATGATGCTGTCAAGCTCTTCGTTTGTCAGGTTCAGCTTATGACCATACTCTGCTGCCCAGCAGCCTGTGCAGCGCAGGTTACATGCAGAGGTCGGATCCATCAGGATAACCCACGGTACGTTGCAGCCATACTTTTCACGGTTTGCCTTAACCTGTTTGAAACCGGTCAGACCAGCTTCATAACCCATGTTCAGAACATGCTGCTTTACAACATTCGGATGCAGGTCATCAAATGCCTTGTTAACAACCTTTGCCCATTTGTTGTTCATGTCACTGAACTCTTCAATGGCATTGTCCCAGAAGTATTCCGGGAATGTGTTGCCTGTGATCTTGTGTGCCAGATTCAGAAGCTTTACTACATGCGCCTGGCGGTCTTTGTTGATGTATTTGTAAATGCGGTTGAAAGCAACCTCAAATGCTTTTCTTCCTGCATTATGCTTTACTGTAGCCATTCTCGTGGTCTCCTTTCCGCCTTAGGCGATGATATCCTTGTTTCTCTCTTTGAATGCTTCCAGGTTTTCCGGTTTGTAGTTGATATAACCCTTCTTGACATGCGGATGCTCTGCCCAGAGCTTATCAGCTTCCGGTGACCATGCGTTTGCATAGTCTTCACACTTCGCACAAAGATGTTCTGCTGTCTCAGGAGACTGAAGATCGGTAGAAACTGCGCCGGATTCTTTTACGATACGCTGCAGCACTTCCGGATTCTCAAGCATCGGACACGGTTTCAGCATATTGTCGTTGAACGGCTGGTTGTCACGATATGCCATGAACAGCGGCTGCTTTAAGCACTCAAGCAGAGTGTTCTTACGGATGTTTGCGCCTGAGTAGTGGATGAATACGCACGGCTCAGCGTCACCGTTTGCATTGATGTGGAAGTAGTTTCTTCCGCCTGCGATACATCCGCCTACGAACTCACCGTCGTTCTGGAAGTCCATCAGCATGATCGGCTTACCGCCTTCAAGTGCACGGATCTCACGCAGTCTGTGATAGATATGAACACGCTGTTCCGGTGTCAGAAGCAGCTCTGTATCTGCATCGTTTCCAACCGGCATGTAGTGGAAGTACCATGCATAACGGCATCCTTTTTCGATCAGCAGATCTACGAACTCATCGGAAAGAACAGCATCCAGGTTCTTCTTGGTGTAGCATACGGATACGCCGAAGAACAGTCCGTAGGACTTCATCAGATCCATAGCGTTCATAACCTTCTGGAAGATACCGTCACCACGACGTCCGTCGTTTGCTTCTTCGAAGCCTTCCAGACTCAGGGAGAAGGAAAGGTTTCCGACTTCACGAACCTGCTTGCAGAATTCTTCGTCGATCAGGGTTCCGTTGGTGTAGCTGTGAAATGCTACGTCACGATGCTTGCGGCAGAGACGAAGCAGGTCGTCTTTACGAACCAGCGGCTCACCGCCTGTGAACATATAGAAGTATACGCCCAGCTCTTTACCCTGTGTTACGATGCTGTCCATCTCTTCAAATGTCAGGTTCAGCTTATAACCATACTCTGCTGCCCAGCATCCTGTACATCTTAAGTTACATGCAGATGTCGGATCCATCAGGATCAGCCACGGGATATTGCACTGATGTACCTCACGCATATGACGGATGGTCTTTGTGCCGTAGAATGCTGCTTCAAAACCAAGGTTTAATGCAGTCATCTTTGCTACGTTCGGGTCAACCTCGTCTAAAAGACGGTTTACGAACTTGTTCCATTTGTGATCCGGATTCTGGATGATTGCTTTTGCGCCTTCATATGCTGCGTCTGTAAAGTTCTCGCCCATAAAACGCTTTGCCAGATCCACGATCTGTAACAGTCCCTTTTCTCTATCCTTATTCAGCCGACGCAGTGCGACATCGATTGCTGCGCTGAATGCTTTTCTCTGCATTGTGTGTGATAAACTTGCCACTTAACATGTCCTCCTTTAAAGAATTTTTTAATCATTGTGTCACAAAACCAACACTATGTTGTCTATCTTACTTCCCGTTCATTATACAGATTCCTGTCGGAAAAACAACCGTCAATTTCCTATATTATGTGCGTTTTCCTACAATTTGTGGTATAATTGTCGTCAAATCCACAAAATGCAGTTATTCTGCTTAATGCAATCTTCAAATAACTATAAAGGAGCGTTTGCCATGGCAACAGACCGCCGTACAAAATACACCAAATCCGTCATCCGCGAGGCCCTGTTTGACCTCTTAAAAGAAAAACCGCTTGCAAAAGTCACCGTAACGGACATTTGCAAGCTGGCTGATATCAACCGGAGTACTTTCTACTCCTATTATGAAGATGTCAATAGTCTGATGTCACAGATTCAGAACGATGTCTTTGAAGATATCATGGCATCCTTAACGACCGATAACTGGTTCGATGACCTTCTGAATCTGGTTGATAAAAATAAAGACCTGTTCTCGATCCTGATCGGTCCGCATGGCGATTCCGAGTTCATTCGCCAGCTGATCTATCTCGGATACGACAACAGTCTGCGGGTATGGAGCGAAATGTATCCCGCGGCAACCGCAACCGATATGGACTATGCCTATGCCTACATCTCATATGGTCTCATGGGCATTCTCGAAAACTGGGTTGCCAGCAACTACGCCCTTTCGATCGATGAGGTCGGCCGCCTCGTCTACGGCCTTTCCATGTATGGGATCTCCTTCTTAGAGGGAAATAAAGAAGGACGCGAACCCATGAATCCGCTGTCCTTCAATTAAATGATATTCTATTTTTGCATAAGATCGGTCCTGCGGATTGTGGCCCCGCCGATGACATCATTCCCGTCATAAAAAACGACTGCCTGCCCCGGCGCGATCCCGCGCTGCGGGTTGTCAAGATCAATCCGCACCTCTGTATCAGAAAGCTGCGTCACGGTCGCAGGCTGTGGTGTCTGATGATAACGGATACTTACCATCAGCCTTGTCGGTTCCGCAAGCGCCGGTACCGCGATCATGTTCAGCTCATCGGCATCAAACGATGTGATCATTCCCTCT
>CADBRG010000073.1 GCA_902797015.1 uncultured Lachnospiraceae bacterium | reverse complement strand
TGAAACTCCTTCTAAACTAACTGAAAGTTCTGGTCTGTTCGACCCTGAAACGGATGATGTGTTAGCAGATTCCTCTCTGGCAGCAGACTTTGATTCTCAGATGGAATTCGACTCAGAAACAAACGGGACTGCAGAATCCGACTCTATAGAATCTGCTTCAAAATCGATAAAAGCCCAGTATCCTAATCTCATTGGAACTATGGTTCACAAGCTGATGGAAAGAATGGTTACTGCCATGATTTCGTCAAAAAAGCTCTTGACGGACCCGGAGCTCGATCAGTTTGTCGGCGAGATTATCCACGAATTCAGTTCCCCTGCTATAGAATCTGATAAAGATCAATTCCAGGAACTGTTGTTCAGCACTGCACAGACGATGATAAACGGCGGCTATCCCCAGAACAACGGCTTACCCCAGGATTTGTTTATCGAACTGCTTTCCGCTGATGAGGTATACTGCGAGCTGCCATTCTGTTATCTGGAACGCGATGTCATCACCGGGAACAAGACTATCTGGAGTGGGCGTATGGACGTCGTCTACCGCTCCGGTGACGCCTGGCACATCGTTGATTACAAAACAGATGCCGATGGCGAAAACCTGGATGTAAAATATAAGAATCAGCTTGATGCCTATACCGAAGCATTCAAAGAAATTGTCCAGGAGAATAAAAGCTCCGGCGATGTCAATGAAACACACACCGGAGACGCTGTCGATGCAAGGACGTATCATATAATAATCTAAGAGGAAGGGCAATCTCCATACCCTCTTCACGGCATCTTCTTCCGTTCCTCAGATGATATTCCTGCTCAGAGAGCATGATCTTAATGTCGATCATCTCCATCTCGGCTAAATATTCGCCGTATTCTTATCGTCCAGATGCATCGGCATCGCACCAATGATGCTTTTCTTTATGTCAGGATCATAATAGTAATAGACTCGGATTAACAGTTCCGGTTCAGTATGATATTTCAGGTGCATCTGCATCGTAATCTCTCCTTTTTGGGAATTGTACCGGGAGATATCCATCTGATACTGCTCCTGCACATCTTTCTTTAACCCGCTGATATTCCCAACCGGTTCGAGCGCGATATTATCATATCCGATATTGCACTGCTTGATCTGCTCAATTACTTTCTCGTCAGGCATAGATTTTCCTATATTCGCATTGCGGATTTCCGTGTATTGTAAAAGCAGAAAAATCATCTTGCAGAGGATCTCCATGTTCACTGGCCGTTTGTACTTTAAGAACCGATCCTCCGCCTTCGGATGAACAACGAGCGTATCACTCAGTTTTTCTCTGATCCACTGAAGCAGGTGCTCTTTATCCGCAAGATAGCTGTACGCGACGTCGAGCAGAGGATTCAAAACGGACGCTTCCACACGCCGGGATCGCTTAATCTGCTCATTTTCTTTCTGAAGCGCATCCAGTTTCTCCTTAAGAATCCTGGCTTTTTCCTTTTCCTCTTCCAGCTTCTTTTCCTGCGAGGCTATCTTACGGTCTTTCTCGATATTTGACGTTATCAGTCTTTCTTTTTTATTTGCTAGTTCCTCCTGCTTTTTCGTAAGGTCGGCAATCTCCCGGCGATACCCGTCTGTCTGCTCCTGCAGTTCATGATTCGACTTCTTCAGGAGTGCAAACGTTTGGGCGCTTTGCGCCCCGTTCTGAAGACGCTTCTCAATCACTTCGTCATAAAATGCATGCCCGAAGAAATTGTAACTGGCCCTGATGGATGAGTTTTTCACCCGGTCACGGGCCTGGTTCATGGCTTTGGAAAACTTCTCCGAATCCGCTATATCCTCATTGAGAGACAGAACTCTTTCTATCATCCAGGCAGGATCCGTCTGTGGATCGGATCCCATGTAAAGAAGCGGGTTTCCAAGAGTCAGCCATACTCCATTGGTCTCATCAAAACAGTTTTCCTTGAAATGGAACAGGTTTTGCGCATCCCCCTCCAGTACAACCACATACCCGTAGGCAGCTGTTGCTCCCGCAACCCCATCAATCGTCTCTTTTGTAAATGACACATCCTCTGTGACTGCGTCTTTCATCGCTGTAGCATGAAGCATCGCGGCAAATTCGCTGTCTTCGATCGTTTCCCCTACATGAGAAACCTGATATGCTCTGCATGCCTTCGTTGCGTCTCCGGTATAGCAATTTTCCGAGCAGAGGATAACCGGTTTCTGCCGGTTCTCATTTCCCAGGAAGAACTTGATGAACCCATCTGTTTTTGCCCCTTTGGAAATCTGTACATGGATTGGTTCTCTGGTAAATGCATACCTTTTCGGATCCATGTTTTCTTCTGTCAAAACCAGCTGTGGATCCATAATCATGCTCCTGATGAAAGCTGGCCGGATGGCGCTGGGATCTTCCGCTTCAGGTGTTTTGCAGCTGATTCGAACCGAAAGGGAAACTGTTCTTTCCAGACGGTAAACCGCTGTATCTGTAATGAACAGCCGGCCGCTCACCGCCCCGTCTACCGCGCCGTTATCCGGTTCTGTCAGCTTCATGACCCAGCCGTGAGTGTCGTTTTCAGACAGCACCTGCAGATCCAGTGGGCCGGAAATGCTCATGTCAGCAAAGGAAAACTGCCCTGCTCCCATCTGATCGGGCTCCGGATATTTGGTAAGCTGCTCTATTTCTGGAAGCCCATACTGCTCCACAATCGACATGAGTGCCCCATTCAGATCATCGTTTATCTCCTTCATGTCGACTTGCGCCCCGATCGCGATCCGCTTCTTCAGCCATTGGATCAGGTACAGGACAACCTTCTGAAAGCATGCATCGACACTAAGTCCGTTTCTGGGGTGCACTTCGAGGGCAGCCTGGTATGTTTCATACTGGCGGGTTAAGACCAGGCTGGTTGGCTTCGGGGTGAATTTTGGCTCGCTTTCTTTCAGGTTTTGATCTTCCATGATAGTCTCCTTGATTTAATGATTGCTCGACGATTCTTATTGTATCTTATTATATCGACCGTAATTGCTGGTTACAAGTCATACTCCGGTCT
>CADBRG010000072.1 GCA_902797015.1 uncultured Lachnospiraceae bacterium | reverse complement strand
GGAAGAGGAAGAAGAGAACATTCAGGAGTATGTAAGCCTTCCCGTGTCCCTTTTCGGGAAAGGTGAATTTTACATCCTGAAGGCGACAGGCGATTCCATGGTGGATGCGGGCATCAATGACGGAGATATGGTGGTAATCAGAAAGCAGAACGACGCCAAGATCGGCGATATCGTTGTGGCGCTGAATGAGGAGGGGATGAATACGCTGAAAACATACGGCGGAACCGAACCGCATTCAAATGCAGCCGTGCTTCTGTATCGGAATCAGGATAAGTACCCTGAAAAGAAGATCCTGGTAAAGGAGCTGATCGTTCAGGGTGTGGCAAAGCACGTGATCCGTTCATTGTAAAGGCGAGGTGCAAGTAAGTAAACACGATTCGGGAATCACGAAAAGGGGGTGTTGATTGATGAGGACATATGACGTCCGGTGTCCGTTCTGTAAAACACTGAACACCAGACTGAATTTAGAGGAAACAGAAAGCCTCATGGAATGCATTTCCTGCGGGAATGTGACGCAGAATACTGCATTCCGGAAAGCAATGAGAATTCCGGTTCAAGGCCGGAAGAGGACAATTGGTAACCGAGTAAGCCGCATGATGGTTGGTCGGAAGTGATGCATAAGGAGCAAAGCAAATGACGGATTTGAACATCGAGTGGCAGTCGTTCTCCATGTTTTGCTCAAACTGCGGAAAACATCTGACAGGATATATGAACTCCGAGGGTTTGATCAAAGTCGAATGCGGCAGATGTCACTCTGTATCAGTAAGAAAGTTTATCGGGCGTCGTCATAACAGGATCGACATATATGCGCCCAAAGGACAGGTAACAATACCTGCAGAAACGGAAGAGGTTCCGTTAATCTAATACAATTAAAACGATAACCGACGGAAAGGCTGAGATGAAACAGGCTGCATAAGTCCTTCTCCAGGTCATTATCGAATACATAAACCGGAAGGTTAAGCCAGATATATTACATGAGAGGCCTCCGGCGCGGATGGGATAACCATATCCAGAAAGATATGGTTCTCACCCGGCCGGGGGCCTTTTTCTTTTCTTAAGATTCCCCGGCAAGATTCAAAAACAAATCAATAGCCTGACATGCATTAAGGGCGAAGGATACATATACCAGAACGTCAGAAAAATTCTGAAGAACTGGTAGAGGTACCCTTAAGTTTGTGCGCCCTGCATGTCAGAAATCCTTGCCGGCCGCAGACAGAGGGGGCAGACTATCCTTCCCCACCGCATCAGGCGGAAAGGAAGAAAAATGTATTTTAATCTGGTGGAATTTGGTCGGAGGGTCAGAGAACTGAGGATTATGAAAGGAATGAAGCAGGAGGATCTGGCAAATGAGATGGGTGTCAGCTATGTGCATCTTAACAGAATTGAATGCGGGAAGAACGGCCCTTCTATTGATCTGCTTCTGGCGCTCTCTTGTTTTTTTGATGTAAGCATTGACTATCTGGTAACCGGAAAGGATTTCAAAAATCAAATGGCGAAGAAGCGACTGGAAGTCATTATGAGTGAACTTGGGTCTGTAATACGGGAAATGGAATGATAATCCCTCAGTTTTTGAGGAAATTAAAGTACAAAGTCCATCGACTTAAACTACGCCTTAATAAACTTTTTCGATCGGATCTTTTACAATTAGTCTCGTAGCAAACAGCTACATGCACATTGAAAACCGAATATACATTCTTCAGATACGAACCTGCGAAGGGGAGCTACATCAGCGGAAGGACGCCATGACGGTCATATGATTCGAGCGAATGCCGGCCTGTAAGCATCGGACAGCATCCGGTGTATGGCAAAGAAGCTTCGCAGAATGATGAGACTTCCGCGAAAGCGGCTCGGTGAGAACCACGGAGGGGTGAACGGCCCATGGATCCTGAAAGCTGCAGGACATCTGAATGCATTCCCTGTTTCCGGGGGCGTTTAGGACAAATACGGAAAGAGCATAAAAATTGCGGCGGGTTGAAAAACTGCTTTTGGCCCGCCTTTACTTAAAAAGGAGGAGCGATGCATGGAGTTATTGATCGATCCTGAGTTTGAAGCAAAGTGTCCGCCTTTGACACAGGAAGAGCTTCAGCTTCTGGAACAGAACATACTGGATGAAGGGAAGGTGACAGCACCTATCATCACATGGAACAACATTATTCTGGATGGTCACAACCGATACCGGATCATTCAGAGACATCCGGAGGTTCCTTATACGACAATAGAAAAAGATTTCCCTGACAGGTTCGCAGCGATTGTCTGGATCTGCAGGAATCAGCTTGGACGAAGGAACCTGACAGTAAAGCAGAAGAAATATCTGATCGGCAAACAGTATGAAGCAGAGAAGGCCTCTTACGGATCCTCGGATGGCTTCCGGGGAAATCAATTTATTCAGAATCCGGTAGGTCTTCAAAATGAAGAATTAAATCAAATTCATAAATATGCCGGTGGTTTTATTTGATAGAATTTGCGGTATCATTTGCAGGATCTGATGCTGTTATTAGTTTGACAGAAATATAAAAGGGTTATAACCCGGGGGGGGGGCAACATTATTAAAGATATGATGAAATTCTTGATGAAACTTGATGATTTGGATATAGACGAACTGTCCAGAGGAATTTGCTCTAAAACTAATCTGTACAGGGTGCGGAACGGAGAAAGAGATATCAGTGCGGTATTCTTTTATCATATTATTCGGCGTCTTTTTCTTTCTCCTGAGAGATTTCAGATCATGATTGATTCGGACGAATATGTATATTTTTCCTGGATCTACAAGGTCAAGAGTGCAATTTCCGGACATAGGTTTGAAGAACTATCTAAATTGGTTTCTACGGACCAAGAGGATATGCTTCATGAGTTTCAATCTGTTGTTGGATACGAGATGGCTGCGATTCGTGGAATATTGTATCTTGAAGTACAGTATGACTGGAAGGCAGCATATAAGGAGTTTAAAAAATCTGTGAGTTATATGATTGCGGATGACAGAAAACTTCTTCCTGGGAGATATGGAATTGATGAGCTCAACAGGTATATGAACTACCTGAGACTTTCTGTAATTACCAAGCAGATGACAAGTGAAGATGCAAAAGCGGAATTTGATCGCATCCTTCGAATAGCAGAACTGAACAACAGAGACCCCAGAGAGGAAGCAAAACTGTATCCCAGAATCGTTTGCTTTACATTGAATACGATTGGCGACAGAATCCCTCTGGAAATACAGAAAGGATTGATTCAGAAAGCATTAGGGTGTCTGAGAAGAACCTATGAATGCTATGATTTGCCCGAACTATTGAGACTGTTGATCAATGTCAGCAGAGAGCTTCACGATCCTGAAACCGAACGGGTTGTTCACTGGTACGAATCCATATGTGTTGCTTTTCATATTGGAGGATATAATACAGAATTTAACTGGTATGACTCACATGATGGGGCATGCCAGTTGTATCTGATTCATGAATACCTGAAACGCAGCCGTATAGGGACCAAAGATAAATCTGGAAAGAAGTTGTCACAGGAAAAAGTGAGTGAGTTCATAATGGATCCGGCAAATTATGCAAAGGTTGAATCTGGAAAATATCGTCCAAGAAGACGGTACTATGAAGAATTGACAAAAAGAATGGGGGTCAGATCTGATTTATACCGGGG
>CADBRG010000071.1 GCA_902797015.1 uncultured Lachnospiraceae bacterium | reverse complement strand
TCCTGAGATAGTACTTCGAAGAGCAGCATACCTTGCGATGCCGCGTGTGTCATAGCCGACAAACATTGCATTATGATACTCCGTCGTCTCAAAAAGCAGACTGTGTTCAATACAGTAGTCGATTACAGTCTTATGGATCCCGCGCCGTTTCAGATATTCAATAACCCGTTGCGGCTCTTTTTCTACTTCAGGAAGCAGAAGCTTTCTTGGTTCGTCCGGTTTACGGGAATAAGAAAAGGACGGCCTTTCTAAAGCCGTCCCTCCGAGTATTGCCTCCACAGCATCCTGAAGTGAATAATTTCGAACCTTCATCAGATAGTCCAGAGCAGATACTCCTCCGAATCCTCTGGAGAACCAATACCATTTTCCATTGCTGATCTTCAGCGAATCGTGATCCCTGGTACAGTAAGTGTTTCCGGAGAGCCTTTCCAGGTTGCCGGGATCATTGGCCTGCAGATAAGACAACAGATCTACCTCTCTGGCCTGCTGAAGAACCTCCGGTTCAATATAGGGCATTGTTTCATCACCTCCTATTTTGCATTATCACGGATCCGATTCTGCGGTTTTAGTGGTCTGAAATCCAGATCCTCCACCACAGCACAGTAATCCGTGCAGGGCAGATCAAAGGAACGATGCGCCCGAAGTGAATAAAATCGGCTGTCCGGACCGAGAATGATATGATCCAGGACTGAGATTCCAAGCATATCATAAGCTTTGATCATACGGTCCGTTGTCCGGATGTCGTCCGGAGACGGAGCAAGATTTCCTGACGGATGATTGTGAAAGAACATCACACTGCATGCGTTGGATAGGATCGACGCCTTCAGCGCTTCCCGTGGTACGGCAATGGATGCGTTGACGGTCCCGATGCTCATAATGTTCATATTGATCTGCTTGCCGTCGCTTCTTAAATTCACAAGCACCATCTGTTCTCGGTCAAAGTCCTGCGGGTATTCCCCCAGAATGTTTACAGCACTCTCAGGACCAGTAATCGGTTTGTCCGAAATGAGCGGCGGCTCCTTTACCATCCGTATGGATATCTGATCCATTTCATACCGCATCATCGTTCTCATCCTTTTCCTCAGATCCGTCAATCAAAGGAACTTCATGCAGCTCTCCGTCCTCCAATTCCTTCAGCATTTCCAGGAAACACTGCCGTACTTTGTTCTTTTCTTCTGTTGTCATCTTGTAACTCCTTTCGCATAAAAAGAGCCACAGAGATTCTTATTCCCTGTGGCATGTAAATGTATCTTCTGTTATTTCGTGATCATCAGAATAAGCTCGTTGATATCCTCAGTCGGCTTGCCTGCTCGGGCAACTTTGTTTCTGAAGTTCAGAAGTGCGACAAGCAACAGCCGCACTTCTGAAGCAGAGAGTTCAACGACTCTTTTGGGTGGCTTTCTCCGGAACATAATCATCACCTGGCCTTTCTGATTTCAGATTACAGGACAGATGATTCAGATGCAAATGTGCAAATGAAAAGATCTCGATAGGAAGTTGTATTCCGAATGTATCGAAGCAGTCTATGTGTCAGAGGATAACAGTCAATCTATGTCATAAGGAAAATCCGGCTGAATCATGTGATTTATATTCTGAGCTTTCATTTCTGCGGCCGCAATGACGATATCACGGGCTTTTCCTTCAAAAAGCTTCACGGGCGCCGCTTCGATCAGTTTTTTCGCCTGGATATAGTTTACGTTTGCCAGATGCGATACGATACGAATTGATTCTATTCTTGCCGCATTTCCCGGTTGGAGTATTATCCTGTAGTCCGTCATGTCCGTATCGATCGGATCAAAGCGGGTCGTAACCCAGCCCCAGTTGCAATTCGGACAAATCATTCCCCAACTGCTTTTCTCCAAAGGAATCATTTCGGTTCCGCATATTACACAGATGACGTTTTCCTTGTCTTCTTCCAAGCGCTTGCGCATAAGAATCGCTTCTTCGCTTTTAAGAAGCTTGTTGACCCATTCATCGATTTCACCGGACTTTGAATCAAGGTAATCCGTACTACCGCACAGGCGTTTTTCATCTATAAACGGAGCGTTTTTCCACCAAATCGGTATCCATGCGCTCATATGCGCAGAAGACTTGCATTCACTGCACCAAGCCCAGATTCCGCCATGGTATTCCTTGTGTTTATGCATATAAACGTGACAGCTTGTGCTGCCGCAGCATGGGCAGACTATGGGAAACGGAGTCCCGCTGAATAACGCTTGATCAACGATCCTGTCTATTTCGTCACATTCATTAACGTGCTGCTCGTTCATAATATGATTCCCTTTTCCTTTTACTTCGACAAACCGGAATTTGTCGATTAAAGCTCTACGAATCCCTCAATCTCCTGTTCCAGGAGACGGAATACGTTTGCTACCAGATAACCATCAGCGATC
>CADBRG010000070.1 GCA_902797015.1 uncultured Lachnospiraceae bacterium | reverse complement strand
GCTCTGCTTCAGGATACTGCTCCCGAAAATGAAGCAGCGTTTCCCAGGTATAACTGACTTCCTCGCGTTCAAATTCATAGGTAGACAGCGCAAATCCCGGATTATCCTTGATCGCGCATAAAAGCATCTCCTTCCGGACGGACTGGTCATCTGTCCCGTGAAAGGTTTTATGCGGTGCGTGTCCCGTCGGCACAAAGATCAGGCGGTCTAAGGCAAACTGGTCCCTTGCCGCTTCCGCGATCATCAGATGCGCCGTATGGACCGGATTGAACGATCCGCCGAAAATCCCGATTTTTTCATTGCCGTCTGTCTTGATCATAGATGCTACCTCATTTTGGCAGTACAATTTTCGGATCCTTCGGATCCGCCTTGTATAAAACGATCCGCTTGCCGATCACCTGTACCACATGCGAATGCGTCCGCTCTGCAATGGTGTCTGCCAGATCATACGGTTCATCAAAGCAATTCTTCAGCACCTGGATCTTGATCAGCTCACGGTTGTTAAACGCCTCATCAACCGCCGTAACCAGTTCCGGTGTGATACTGTCCTTCCCGATCCGGATCACGGGATCCAGATCATTTGCTAATTTTCTTAAATATGCTCTCTGCTTACTTGTCATATTATCATCCTATTTATAATAATCAAACACCAGGCCATACATTCTGACCGTATCGCCTTCCTGTATTCCTGCTTCTTCCAGCTTATCAAGGATGCCCTGATCCTTCAAGAAGTTCTGGAAGAACAAAAATCCTTTTTCGGAATCCAGATTGGTGTATCCGAGCATCTTCTCGATCCTCGGACCTTCTACTACGTATTCATCCTCTTTCGGATCATATTCCACTGTATACGGATCCTGTGCAAACACCTGCATCTCCGGGAAGAATTCCTGCTCATAGACGATCGGCTCATCATCCTGCTCTTTTAAAAGCGTATAAGCACGATAAAGCAGTTCTTTCACCCCTTCACCGGTAACCGCCGAGATCGGATGGATCTCCATCTGCTTGGAGGAAAACTCATTGCGCAGCCGCTCTAAGACTGCTTCTTTTTCCTCCTCCGGCAAAACATCCAGCTTATTTGCTGCGATCAGCATCGGCTTTGTCTCAAGCTCCGGATCATATTTTGCAAGCTCCTCAAGGATTGCATAAATATCGTCAACCGGATCTCTGCCTTCAACAGACGCTGCGTCCACCAGATGCAACAGCACTTTGGTCCGCTGGATATGCTTTAAGAATTCATGTCCGAGACCGATGCCTTCTGCCGCCCCTTCGATCAGGCCCGGGATGTCTGCCATCACAAAGCCCTCTCCGTCTCCGAGGTCAACGACGCCTAAGATCGGCTGCAGCGTTGTGAAGTGATAATTTGCAACCTTCGGACTTGCATTTGTCACCCGGGAAAGTAATGTAGATTTTCCGACATTCGGAAAACCGACCAGACCGACATCAGCGATCACCTTAAGCTCTAAGATGACCTCAATCTCCATGCCCGGCTGTCCCGGCTGCGCATACTTCGGAATCTGCATTGTAGAAGTCGCATAATGCATGTTTCCATTGCCTCCCTTGCCGCCGGATAAGATGACCTGGCGTCTGTTGTCTCCTGACATGTCGGCAATGACCTTCCCGCTTTCGGCATCTTTTATGATTGTTCCCGCAGGAACCGGAAGGATCAGGTCCTCCCCGTTTTTTCCATGGCATTTGCGCTTCTTTCCGTCTTCGCCGTTCGTTGCGGCATATTTTCTTCTGTGTCTGTAGTCGGTCAGCGTATTCAGACCGTCGGACACCTCAAAGATGATATCGCCGCCCTTGCCGCCATCACCGCCGTCCGGGCCGCCGTTTGCCACATATTTTTCTCGTCTGAAGCTGACATGACCATCGCCGCCCTTACCGGACGCAATGATAATGCGCGCTGTATCCGCAAAGCTCATCGTAACCTCCATGATATAAAAAGGACCCGGCTGTAAAGTCGGGTCCTTTTTGTTCTACTTATTCGTTGCTGGCAACCGGATAAACAGAAGCCTGTTTTTTATCTCTGCCTTTTCTTTCGAAACGCAGCACACCGTCAACCTTTGCATACAGTGTGTCGTCACCGCCAATACCGACATTCAAACCCGGATGGATTTTAGTCCCTCTCTGGCGATACAGGATATTTCCGGCTTTTACGAACTGACCGTCCGCACGTTTTGCGCCAAGTCTTTTCGACTCGGAATCGCGACCGTTCTTGGTAGAACCTACACCCTTTTTATGGGCAAAAAACTGAAGATTCATTTTCATCATAGCGATCATACCTCCTGAATAATCAGATCCAAATACCTGTCATGTTCCTCTTCAATGCTCTGCAGGCCCAAAAGCAATGACTGCATCAAAACCTGCGTATCATGGTTTTCGGGTTCCTCCGGAAAGAACCGGATCTCTCCGTCGTTTTCATCAAAAAACTCTTTCGAAGAATCCCCCGCAATGGTCTGGATCGAATTGACCGTATTGATCACCAGTACAGAAACCGCTGCGCATACAACATCGCTGCCGTATTCACCTGCACCGGCATGTCCCCGACTGGAAAATCCTGTCAGACATCCGGATGGATCCTGATAAACCGTAATCCTGACCATCGTCTCACCCCTGATCAGTACAATGTACTAAGCATTGATCTTGTTGATCTTGACTTTGGTAAACAGCTGTCTGTGTCCGTTTTTCTTATGATAGCCGGTTTTTCTCTTGTACTTGTATACAATCACTTTTTTCGCACGGCCATTGGAAATAACGGAAGCTTCAACCGTAGCATTCTCTACAGTAGGATTACCTACTTTTAAAGAACCATCGCTTACGGCAAGAACCTGATCAAACGTCACGGTCTCTCCGACTTCGGAATCAAGCTTTTCAATGGTAATGACATCTCCTTCGGAAACTTTGTACTGTTTCCCGCCTGTCACAATAATTGCGTACATAAGGCACCTCCTATTATCATTACTCGCCAGTTATGGTGCTGTCCACCGGGACAGACTTATAGAACCTCACTGTGCGGCATACTCAAGGATAATAGCATATCCGATGATGTTAAGTCAACTCTTTTATGCTATTTTTATCGGCTTTTTCTAAAAACATTTATTTCGCACGATACAAGGGAATCAGCTGCCCCTTCTCTCCGGTATACATCTCCAGTCTCCAGCGTGCAAATGTGTACGGATCAAACGCTTCCCCTGCAAAAGAAAAGAAATCCGAGAGCAATAATTCCGGCTTGATATTCAGGACACTGCCCGCGGAAACCTGCATAAAGAATCCAGGTGTATCAGGGATCCATTCCATCCGGTAAATTGCGGGGCGGATATCAATCTCCTGTTCACTCTTTTTGGTCTTTTTAGTCACCAGGATCTCAGCTTGCGCCAGATAAGCAGAAAGCTTCTCCTGCCAAAACGCCTGCTTTTGGGCATCCGGGATTTCTTCCTTCCAGATATACCGGTAATCAGCCGCCGATACGAGCGCCATTGACTTTTTCGCGTCATCCGGCAGGATCACATATTCCGTCAGCCGGACGCCGTCGACCGATGCTCGGTTGCAGATGTCAAGCGCTTCTTCCGGCTCCAGGGTTGAATTCATCTCAACATCCAGATACTCTCCGACGCTCTCCATCCCGACGCCTAGCGGGGATGCAAACGACATGACAGGATGCGGATTAAATCCCTTCGAATAGCTGATATCAAGCCCTGCCCTGCGGAACATCTTCTGGAAAAACCGCATCAGATCAAGATGGCCTATATATTTGATGTTTCCATGCTTTTCAAATTTAATCCTGATCTTCATAGCAAACGCCTCCCCCATAGCGCCTTGCGCCGCATCCGGCACACTGCTGCCTGCAGTTTGGTGTAACCGTCTCGCCAAGGGCCTGCTTCCACTCAGCCAGCAGGAACCGCTTGCTTACGCCCGCATCGATGAAGTCCCACGGGAAGACTTCATCATCCGAACGTTCTCTGACGGTATAAAAATCCGGATCGATACCTGCATCTGCAAATGCCTGCATCCATATTTTCATCGAAAAATATTCTGTCCAGGCAGCAAAAATACCGCCTGCCTGATATACATTCAAAATTGCTTCTGAAAGCTTTCTGTCGCCACGGGCAAGAACACCTTCGATCATCGTCACATCCGGCTCATGCCAGTTGTAACGGATACTTTTCTGGTTCAGCTGTGAGCGGATCGCACTCTTTACAAAAGAAGCTTTTTCGCGGAATCCGTCTGCTGTGCTCATCTGCGCCCACTGGAACGGAGTGAACGGTTTTGGTACAAAGAAGGATGTGCTGACCGTAATCTGACACTTGCCGTTTCTCTGATCCTTCGGGATATCGTAATAGCATTCCGCAATATCCTCTGCAAGCGTTGCGATCGCTTCCATATCCGCTTCTGTCTCTGTCGGCTGGCCAAGCATGAAATAGAGCTTCACCTTATTCCAGCCACCCTCAAATGCCAGCGAAGAACCGTTTAAGATATCTTCTTTGGTCAGACCTTTATTGATGACATCACGAAGACGCTGACTTCCCGCCTCCGGCGCGAAGGTCAGACTGCTCTTTTTGACATCCTGTACCTTACTCATCACATCCAGTGAAAACGCGTCGATGCGCAGAGAAGGCAGAGAAATGTTAACGCCCTTCTCCTTAAAGCCGACCAGATAATCCAGTAGTTCCTTTAAATACCGGTAATCACTGGAGCTTAAAGAGCTCAGTGAGATCTCATCCTGTCCGGTCGCCTCAAGCATCCTTTTTGCCTTCTGCTTCAGATCCTCCAGGCCATGCTCTCTAAGCGGCCGGTAGATCATCCCTGCCTGGCAGAAACGGCACCCTCTGATACAACCGCGCTGGATCTCCAGCACCACGCGGTCCTGTGTCGTCTGCAGG
>CADBRG010000069.1 GCA_902797015.1 uncultured Lachnospiraceae bacterium | reverse complement strand
TCCGCTTGTTGTAGACGGAAAAGAAGAAGAGTGGCTGGTTAATTTCAAGAACGAAACCCATAACCATCCGACTGAGATCGAGCCGTTCGGCGGGGCTGCAACCTGTCTTGGCGGCGCGATCAGAGATCCGCTTTCCGGAAGAACCTATGTTTATCAGGCAATGCGTGTAACAGGTGCTGCAGATCCGACGGTATCCGTTAAAGATACCCTGCCCGGCAAGCTTCCGCAGATCAAGATCGTCCGCAGTGCTGCAGAGGGCTACAGCTCCTATGGCAATCAGATCGGACTTGCAACCGGACTGGTAAAAGAAATCTATCATCCGGATTATGTGGCAAAGAGAATGGAGATCGGTGCGGTCATTGCAGCTGCACCAAGACGCGCCGTACAGCGTCTCTCACCTGCACCGGGTGATGTGATCATCCTGCTTGGCGGCCGTACCGGAAGAGACGGCTGCGGCGGTGCGACCGGATCCTCAAAAGCACATACAACAGAATCCATTGACACTTGTGGTGCGGAAGTACAGAAGGGTAATCCGCCGACAGAGCGTAAGATCCAGCGTCTGTTCAGAAGAGAAGAGGCTGCTTATCTGATCAAAAAATGCAACGATTTCGGTGCAGGCGGTGTATCCGTTGCGATCGGAGAGCTCGCGGACGGACTGCAGATCGACCTTGATAAGGTTCCGAAAAAGTATGCAGGTCTCGACGGAACAGAGCTCGCGATCTCTGAGTCCCAGGAACGTATGGCAGTTGTTGTAGCGCCGGAAGATGTTGCAACATTTATGCAGTATGCTTCTGAGGAAAACCTGGAAGCAGTAGAAGTAGCTGTTGTTACCGAATCTCCCCGTCTGGTATTAAACTGGCGCGGAAAAGAAATCGTAAACCTTTCCAGAGCATTCCTTGATACCAACGGTGCGCATCAGGAGACTTCCGTTGTCGTAGAGATTCCGGATGAAGAAAACAACTGGCTTTACAATTACGCGATTCCTGCAGTCAAAGAAAATCTTGCTGCAAAGAAACCGCATATGGCATGGCTTGATACCATGCGTGATCTCAATGTTTGCTCACAGAAAGGCCTTGTAGAGCGTTTTGATGCATCGATTGGTGCCGGAAGTGTATTAATGCCTTATGGCGGTAAATATCAGCTGACGGAAACACAGACAATGATTGCAAAGATTCCTGTAGAAAACGGAGAATCTGACAGTGTAACCATGATGAGCTATGGATTTGATCCGTATCTGTCTTCATGGAGCCCGTACCATGGCGCTGCCTATGCTGTCGTCGAATCCGTGGCTAAGATTGTGGCAAGCGGCGGTGATTTCCGTAAGATCCGCTTCAGCTTCCAGGAATATTTCCGTAGAATGACTTCTGATCCACACCGCTGGAGCCAGCCGTTTGCCGCATTGCTTGGTGCATATCAGGCACAGATCGGCCTTGGACTGCCGAGTATCGGCGGCAAGGATTCCATGTCCGGAAGCTTCAATGAGATTGACGTTCCGCCGACACTGGTATCTTTTGCTGTGGATGTTGCGAAGGCAGATGAGATCATCACTCCGGAGTTTAAGGATGGCGGTAACAGAATTCTGCGTTTCTCTATCGCAAGAGATGAATACGACATGCCGGATTATGAACAGATCTGCAGATTATATGACGCATTCCATGCTGTTGCAGGAAAGAAGCTGTTCCTGTCTGCATATGCTGTTGACGGTAAAGGTGTCGTTGCAGCTGTCACAAAAATGGCACTGGGTAATAAATTCGGCGTGAAACTTCCTGATGTAACAGATGAGGAAGCATTCCTGCCTGCATTTGGTGATATTGTAGCCGAAGTCAGAGAAGCAGATGTTTCTGAGGTTATGAAATATATGCGGGAGGCAGATCTGGGTGAATATGTAACGCTGATCGGACGTGTTACCTCAGACTCCATGTTCTCCTACCATGGACACATCCTCTCATATGAGGAAATCCTGGAAGCCTGGACAACACCGCTTGAAAAGGTATATCCGACCAGATCCGGAAAGGACTGTGAGGAAACACCGGCTGTTCTCTACGAAGAGAAAAACGTTTACGTATGTAAAAACAAAGTTGCCAAACCGAACGTATTCATTCCGGTTATGCCGGGTACCAACTGCGAATATGATTCTGCACGTGCGTTTATCGAAGCCGGTGCCGATGTTAATGTTCAGGTGTTCCGCAACCTGACTCCGCAGGACATTGAGGAATCCGTAGATCGATTTGATGCAGCCATCAGACAGGCACAGATCATCATGTTCCCGGGTGGTTTCTCTGCAGGTGACGAGCCGGAGGGCTCCGCAAAGTTCTTCGCGACAGCATTCAGGAATGAGAAGATCAAAGAAGCTGTACAGGACCTCGTTGCAAATCGTGACGGTCTTTGCCTTGGTATCTGCAACGGTTTCCAGACACTGATCAAGCTCGGTCTGGTACCGTACGGCGAGATCTGTGAGGTTTCTCCTGCAGATGCACCGACACTGACTTATAACCGCATCGGACGTCATATTTCCAAAATGGCAAATATCCGCGTGGTTTCCAACAAATCTCCGTGGCTTCAGGGAGCTGAACTTGGCGGCATTTATACAAACCCTGCTTCCCATGGAGAAGGACGTTTCGTTGCTTCTGAAGAATGGCTTAAAAAGCTGGCAGACAACGGTCAGATTGCAACACAATATGTCAATGAAAAAGGGAATCCGACAACGGACGAAGAATGGAACATCAATGCTTCTTATTGTTCCATCGAAGGCATCACAAGCCCGGATGGACGTATTTACGGTAAGATGTGTCATTCTGAACGACGTGGTGCAAATGTTGCGATCAACATTTACGGCGAACAGGATATGAAGCTGTTCCAGTCAGGAGTAAACTATTTCCTGTAAAATTATAAAATCAAAGAAAGGGTGTTTGCTCCCAAACGCAGCAAACAAAGGATATGAGTATGTCAGAAATTAAAGTCAACTTAGGACAGTACAAAGGAATTGAAGTTCCGAAACCGTTTTTCGAGGTGACGGAAGAGGAGATTCAGGTAGAGTTTCAGAAGGCCTGCGCACTGGTTGCCAAGAATGAAGAAAAGACCACAGAGCCCGCAGTGCTCGGAGATCTTCTCACAATCGATTTTGTGGGATATCTGGATGGGGAGCCATTCCCGGGAGGAGATGGTGAAAACTTTCCACTGACACTTGGTTCCAACACCTTTATTCCGGGATTTGAAGAGCAGCTGATCGGTGTAAAGGCAGGAGATGTCGTAGACGTTCATCTTGCTTTCCCGGAAAAATACCATGAGCAGAGTCTTGCCGGCCGCCCGGTCGTATTCAAAGTAAAGGTACACAGCATCCGTACCAATACTGCTCCGGAGATGTCTGATGAAGTCGTACAGATGGTTTCTCAGTGCAAGACAGTTGATGAATTCCATGAATATGTTCACGGAGAAATCTTCAACAGTAAAAAAATGGAAGCTGCACAGCTGTTAGAGGATGAGATTCTCGACAAAGTCATGAGTGTTTGTACGGTAGAGGTACCTGAGGAAGCGATCAAAGAGCGAAAAGACGGACTGGTTAACAGCCTTACTGCTCAGCTTCAGCAGAGCCAGATGTCGTTGAATGACTATATGAAATATCATAATATCACGCAACAGGAATTTGATGAATATATGATGCGTGATGCAAAGAAAATGCTTGAAGGCCAGTCCGTACTTGGCAAGATCGCTGAGATCGAAGGCCTTACCTGCAGCACGGATGAATTGAACCGCGAACTGACTGAGATGGCTTTAAGCTATCATCTGGATTATGAACAGATCATCGATGCACTTGGCGATGAGGGCAAGGAGATGATCCGTCAGGATATCCTTACCAGAAAAGCTCTGGACCTCATTGTTGAGCATGCAGTAATTACAGAGTAGGAAAGGATAACAATCAAATGATGTTACAGGCTGAACGGATTCGTATGCTGCGCGACGAAATGCGCAGGGAAAACATTGACATTTATATTGTTCCAACTGCAGATTTTCACGCATCGGAATATGTAGGAGATCACTTTAAATGCAGGGAGTTCATCACAGGGTTTACAGGATCCGCAGGTACTGCCGTAATCACTGCTTCAGATGCAGGCTTATGGACAGACGGCAGATATTTTGTACAAGCCGAACAGGAATTAAACGGAAGTGGCGTCACTTTGTTCCGTGCAGGAACAGAAGGGACGCCTTCTGTTCGTGAATACATAAAAAGCATCCTGTTTGACAATTGCTGCATCGGTTTTGACGGACGCTGCATATCAGACAAAAGCGCTGCGGATTATCTGAAACTTGCAGAGAAGGTGCAGGGCAGTGTTCGTATGGATGTGGATCTTGTCGGCAGGATCTGGAAAGATCGTCCGGAACAAAAGTCATCACCTGTCCGTATTCTTGATGAATCCGTTACGGGAGAATCAATCACATCCAAATTATCCCGCATTCGCGAGAAGATGAAGGAAGCAGAGGCTGATGTTCACATCATCAGTTCCTTATATGATATCAGCTGGATCTTAAATCTGCGCGGAGATGACATCAGTCATGTTCCGGTATTCTTATCCTTCTTATGTTTAACAGATACAACCGCAGACCTGTATATTGCAGAAGACTGCATCAATGAAGAGGCACGCCACTATCTGGATGCTGCCGGTGTACGCATCTTTTCATATGATACGGTTTATGAAGCAGCTGCTTCCATACCGGCTGATGCAAAGGTTCTCATAGACAGAGAATCTGTAAATGCACTTCTTGTCAGTCGTCTGCACGAAAACACTCAGATCATACATCAGATGAATCCTTCTGAGCTTATGCGTGCGATCAAAAACGAGACCGAGATCGAATGCACAAAACGTGCCCATATCCGTGACGGTGTCATTATGACAAAGTTCATATACTGGCTTAAGAAAAACATCGCGAATGCCGATCTGACAGAATATGATGCCGCACAGTACGTAGATCAGCTTCGTCTTGCACAGGATGAATGCACCGATCTGTCTTTTGATACCATTAGTGCGTATGGTCCGAATGCGGCCATGATGCATTACCAGGCAAAAAAAGATACTGCTGCTAAGCTAAACCCCTGCGGCATGCTGCTTGTCGACTCCGGCGGTCAGTATACAGACGGCACAACGGATATTACAAGGACCATTCTTCTCGGTCCTGTTACACAGGAGCAAAAAGCGTCCTATACCAGGGTTCTGATCGGCAACCTTCGTCTGGCAGACGTCAAGTTTTTACAGGGCTGCACAGGATACACACTGGATATTCTGGCCCGCGAAAAATTATGGTCTGCAGGCATTGACTACCGTTCCGGCACCGGACACGGCGTCGGACATATCCTGAACGTACATGAAGGGCCGAACGCGTTCCGCTGGAAACGATCTGTTCCATATTCCGAAAATGATATCATACAGCCCGGAATGATCACAACCGACGAGCCCGGCTGCTATATCGACGGAGAATACGGCATCCGCATTGAAAATGAACTGTTATGTGTTCTGGATGAAAAGAATGAGTACGGACAGTTTTTAAGATTTGAACAGCTGACGTTTTGCCCGATCGATACAGATGGAATCGATGTTTCTTTAATGAATGAGGAAGATCTTGACCGTTTGAACCAGTATCACAAAATGGTATATGAAGTGATTTCACCATATCTTGATGAAGAAGAAAAAGAATGGCTTCACAAGTGTACACAGGAGATTACCCATGAATCATAAAATTGTTTTGATCGATGGACACAGCATTGTAAACAGGGCTTTTTACGGTGTTCCGAATCTGACCAATTCCGAAGGACTGCATACCAATGCGATCTACGGTTTTTTAAATATCATGTTAAAGATTCTCGAGGAAGAGAATCCGACGCACCTGATCATCGCGTTCGATCGTTCTGAACCAACCTTCCGTCATCAGATGTATGATGATTATAAAGGAACAAGAAAACCGATGGCAGATGAACTGCGCGAACAGATCCCGGTCTTAAAGGAAGTCCTTCATGCAATGGGAATCATGACGGTAGAACAGCCAGGGATCGAAGCAGATGATATCCTCGGCACGCTCGCCTGCAATGCGCAGAAAAACGGATGGACTGTCAGAATCATTTCCGGCGACAGAGATCTGTTACAGCTTGCGACGGATCAGATCATGATCCGCATTCCAAAGACCAGACAGGGCCGCACAACGGTAGAAGACTATTATGCAGAAGATGTCAAAACCGCATATGGCGTTACTCCGAAGGAGTTCATCGATGTCAAAGCACTTATGGGAGACAGCTCCGATAATATTCCGGGTGTTCCGGGCATCGGTGAAAAGACGGCAACGAAACTGATCTCTGAATATGGATCAATTGAAAACACCTATGCGCATTTAGAGGAGATCAAGCCTCCTCGCGCAAAAAATGCTCTAACAGAGCATTATGACATGGCAGAAATGAGCAAGATCCTTGCCACGATCAAAACAGATGCCGAACTTGAGATCAATCCTGAAGAGGCGGTTTTAACGAATCTGTTTACAGAAGATGCCTATCCGTATTTCAAGCGTCTTGAATTCAAAAACATGCTTGCCCGGTTTGACGGGGCGCAGATGCAAAATGACATCTCGGAAGCATTTCAATATCTGCATACCGAAAAGGAGCTCCTTGCATTTCTGAAAGAATTGTCTGATGAAACCGTTGGGTTCTCTGTTTTTGCAGATCCGAATGCTGATGAAAACTGTGATGCCAACGGGCAGCATCTGCTGTCTTTTGTTGATTCCGTGCAGAATAAAGAGAAGCTCTTTGCTGTAGCGATATCAGATACCCAAAATCATACCGCCGTGATCCGGACCGGTGCGCTTTCCGGAGAGCAGATTCTATCCTGTATGGAATCGGCCCTTTTGCATGCAAAGATCCTGATCACGCCGGATCTGAAAGCCTGTCTGTCGTTTGTTCCTGCATTGAAGGAACGAATCGTTTATGATATGCACGTTGCAGCATACCTCTTAGACCCGTTAAAGAACAGTTACACATATGATGACATCGCAAAAGATTATCTTGACCGTCTGCTTCCTTCCAGAGAAGACCTGTTCGGAAAGGCAAAAGACGGGAAAGCCATTCTGGAACAGCCGGAAGATTATGCGAAGATGGCAGCATACAGTGCCTGGACGACTGCAAATGCATGGGATAAGTTAGAGGCCGCTTTAAAGGAAGCAGGCATGTGGAACCTGTATGAGGAGCTGGAGCTGCCGCTGATCCGTGTTTTGTATGACATGGAGCAGGAAGGCATCCGTGTTGATGCAAAGGCATTAAAAGCTTACGGGGATCAGCTTGCAGAAAGCATTGCCGTTCTTGAAAAAGAGATTTATCAGGAAGCCGGAGAGGAGTTTAATATCAACTCTCCCAAACAGCTTGGCGTAATTCTGTTTGAGAAAATGAATCTCCCATACGGGAAAAAGACAAAAACGGGATATTCTACGGCAGCAGATGTATTGGAACGTCTGGCCCCGGATTATCCTTTTGTATCAAAGATATTAGAATACAGACAGCTGACCAAATTAAAATCCACCTATGCGGATGGTCTGGCAGGATATATTGGAGAAGACGGAAGGATCCATTCAACGTTCCATCAGACCATCACCGCAACAGGTAGACTCAGCAGTGCGGATCCGAACCTGCAAAACATTCCGATCCGTATGGAGCTCGGTCGCCAGCTGCGCAAGGTATTTATTCCAAAAGACGGTTTTATTCTGATCGATGCGGATTATTCCCAGATCGAGCTTCGCGTACTTGCACATATGTCCGGAGATGAAAATCTGATCGCTGCCTACCAGGCAGAAAAAGACATTCACAGGATCACAGCTTCTCAGGTATTCCATGTGCCGTTTGAAGAGGTTACGGATCTGCAGAGAAGAAATGCAAAGGCCGTCAACTTCGGCATCGTCTATGGAATCAGCTCTTTCGGCTTAAGCCAGGACCTTTCGATCAGCCGGAAAGAGGCACAGGAATATATTGACCGTTATTTTGAGACTTACCCGGGAATCAAAGCATTCCTTGACAGACTGGTTGCGGATGCAAAGGATACCGGTTATGCTTTAACTATGTATGGAAGAAGACGCCCGGTACCGGAGCTTTCTTCCAGCAACTATATGCAGCGACAGTTTGGTGAACGTATCGCCATGAATTCACCAATCCAGGGAACCGCTGCTGATATCATTAAAATTGCAATGCTTCGTGTCTATAACAGACTAAAAGCGGAACAGTTAAAATCCCGTCTCATCCTGCAGGTTCATGATGAGCTTCTGATCGAGACAGCATCTGATGAGATTGAGCAGGTAAAACAGATCTTATCGGAAGAAATGCAGCATGCCGCAGATCTCAGAGTGGCATTAGAGATTGGCATGCAGGAGGGAAATAACTGGTACGAAGCACACTAACTATAGGAGAGCCTATGCTTTTAATAGGAATCACAGGCGGCGTTGGCGCCGGAAAAACAGCGATCCTGAACTATATCAGAGAAAACTATAACAGCCGGATCCTTGTTGCGGACGAAATCGCGCATGCGCAGATGGAGCCCGGCACCGCCTGCTATCAAACATTATCTGACATGTTTTCCGAAGAGGACATCTTCCTGCCGGAAGGCGGATTTGACCGGTTAAAGCTCGCACAGGTCATTTTTAATGACGAAGAGAAGAGAAACCGACTGAATGCCGTAGTCCATCCTGCGGTTCACAAGTATGTCATGGAGCAGGTAGAAGCAGAGAGAGCGGTGGATCGTCTGGATCTGCTTGTTTTGGAAGCTGCATTGCTGATCGAAGCCGGTTATTCCGATGTCTGCGATGAAATCTGGTATATTTATACCAGCAGGGAAAACAGGATGCACCGGTTGATGGAATCCCGCGGTTATTCAAAAGAAAAAACGGAAACCATCATGGCATCGCAGTTATCAGAAGAGGAATTCAGAAAACACTGTGCCGTTGAAATCGACAACAATGGTACCCATGAGGAAAGCTTCCGTCAGATCGATCAGGCCCTTTTTGCAAGGGGGATCACAAAATGATGGAATTATGTAGTATCGCAAGCGGCAGCAGCGGAAACTGTATCTATGCCGGAACCGATCATGTACATCTACTTGTCGACACCGGCATCAGCAAAAAGAAAATCGAAATCGGATTGTCTGAAATCGGATTAAAGCCGGATGAGATTGACGGGATCCTGATCACGCATGAACACAGCGATCATGTCAAAGGACTCGGCGTGATGTCCAGAAAATACGGAATTCCCATCTACGCAACCCCAGGAACGATCCGTGCGATCGAATACGAAGGTAAGCTTGGTGAAATCGATCATTCTCTGTTTCATCCGATCGTACCGGAAACTGATTTTTCGATCGGAGAGATGACGATCCATGCGATCCGAACATCGCATGATGCGGCTGAACCGGTTGCTTATATCATGAAAAACGAAAACCGTTCTGTCGGTGTTATCACAGATTTGGGTAAGTATGATCATTCTCTGGTAGACAAGCTGCAAAACATCGATGTATTATTATTAGAGGCGAATCACGATGTCAATATGCTGCAGGTAGGTGTATATCCATATTATCTGAAGCAAAGAATCCTCGGAGATAAAGGCCATCTTTCAAACGAAACCTGTGGCCAGCTGTTGGATGAAGTGCTGCATGATGATATGAAAAAAGTATTGCTCGGACATCTGAGCAAGGATAATAATTATCCGCAGCTGGCATATGAAACCGTAAAAATGGAAATCACGATGGGCAGTTCTCCCTATCAGGGAAATGACTTCCCGATTGAGATTGCCCCCAGAGATTCGTTATCAGAACTGATCACGATATAACAGAAAGGAATTGTACAAATGGAAGATCGTGCAAAACGAACTGTCATTACTGTTGTCGGAAAAGATACCGTCGGTATCATCGCAAAGGTTTGTACCTATCTGGCAGAGCATAAGATTAATGTACTGGACATTTCACAGACCATCG